>JBAQEN010000304.1:0-16721 GCA_049286765.1 Methylococcaceae bacterium | reverse complement strand
ATAGAGGTAAGCGTGAATTTTTTTAGAAGAATTTTATTAATTGTGCTATTTGGTTTTAATGCGCCAATTGGCCATGCAGCGCTGACAATTGAAATTACCGAAGGTATTGAAAGTGCAGTGCCTGTTGCTGTCGTTCCTTTTGCCTCGCAGGGCGCACCGGTTGATATTAGTGCTGTCGTGAATGCCGATCTTGGGCGTAGCGGTTATTTCAAGTTGATGGACGAACAAGGCATGCCGGGCAGGCCGAGTACGGCAGCGGAGGTTAATTTTAAAGACTGGCAGGATTTAGGTCAGAATTACCTGGTAGTCGGGCAGGTTGGCGCAGCTGGTGTCGGGCAATATAATGTTCAGTTTCAGTTGCTTGATGTCTATAAAAGCGGGCAATTATTAGGCTACCGAATGTCTTCTTCAGCAGCGGACTTACGAAGAACAGCACATCATATCAGTGATCTTATTTTTGAAAAGTTGACCGGTAAAAAAGGCGTTTTCAGTGGCCGTATTGCCTATATCACGACGAATAATCAAGGTAATAAACAACAGTTACATCAACTACAGGTAGCCGATGCGGACGGCTTTAATCCTCAAACTGTAGCCTCATCTGTAGAGCCGCTGATGTCCCCTTCCTGGTGTCCTGATGGCAAGAAAATGGCTTATGTATCCTTTGAGAGAAAATCGGCGGCCATTTATGTGCAGACACTGGCCACAGGCGAGAGAACGCGCGTAGCTGAATTTCCAGGCATTAATGGCGCTCCCGCCTGGTCACCCGATGGGGCGAGATTAGCGTTAACCTTATCCAAAGATGGCAGCCCTGATATTTATGTATTGAATCTGTCGACACGTTCATTAACCAAGCTAACTAGAAGTTTTGCTATCGATACGGAGCCTACCTGGTCTCCTGATGGCGGTAGCATTGTCTTTACTTCAGACAGAGGGGGTAATCCACAACTTTATACTGTCCCCAGTCAAGGCGGGCAGGAAAAAAGGTTGACCTTTTCCGGCGATTATAATGCCAGAGCCAGTTTTTCACCGGATGGCAAATACATAGCTATGGTCCATGGTAATGGCAATGACTATCGTATTGCTGTTATGGAACTGGCAACCCGGTCAATTAATGTATTAACGGGTGGACGTTCAGACGAATCCCCTAGTTTTGCGCCGAATGGCACCATGATTTTGTATGCGTCAAAAAAAGGCCGTACAGGTTTCTTATCGGCAGTATCTTTAGATGGTAAAATGCAACAAAAGTTGGTTTTTAATAGCGGTGAAGTTCGCGAACCTGCATGGTCACCCTAGGTTTTGTTGACTGAAACACATTTTTTGTATAGTTAGCACTTTTTACTTGGAAATTGAAGATGAAATTGAATAAAACACTATTGGCCTTGGCTATAAGCGCACTGATGTTGTCGGCTTGTAGTGATACGGATGAAAAAGACGCGAGCCTTACTGACGGTAGTCAAAATGCTGCTAGCGGTATAAACGATGCTTCGACCAGTGGTTTAAACAAGGGTTTGGGCATGAATGGTTCAGAAATGGGGGGGTCAGGTATGAATGGGGTTTCAGGTAATGGCGATTATGCCAGTACTTTAGGCCCGGAATTCAATGATCCGAACAACCCGCTGTCCAAGCGGACCATCTACTTTATGTTGGATAGCAGTGAAGTTATGCCGGATTTTATTCCGGTAATTACAGCTCATTCACAATATCTGATTGCAAATCCAGGTCAGCGAATAACTTTGGAAGGTAATGCTGATGAACGTGGTTCTCGTGAGTACAATATTGCACTGGGTGAACAACGAGCAAAATCTGTAGCTAATATGATGAAAATAAAAGGGGTTTCTGAAAATCAGCTGGATATTGTCAGTTATGGTGAAGAAAAGCCCGTAGCTTTTGGCAGTGATGAGTCTGCCTGGGAGCAAAATCGTCGTGTTGAACTGGTATATCAACCAAGGTAGATAAATGAAAAAAACAAGCCTTGTCATATTGCTGTCTGCGTGCAGCAGCGTTTATGCAGAATTGCCGCCAGTTATTGACCATTCCTCGTACCCGCCATCCGCAGCTCCGGTCAATCCAGTCAACTCGCCATCATCAAATACCTTGTATGAAATGATGACACGCTTGGAGCAATTGCAAGCTGAAATGCAACGTCTTACCGGTAAGGTAGATGAACAGGCCTATCGTATTGATGAGTTGAAAAAACATCAGAGTACAATGTATTCTGATTTTGATGAACGGCTGCAAAGCATCGAAAATAAATCCAGTGGCGTAGACCAGCCCGTTGCTGAAAATCCTGCTGAATCAGCGGGTTCTGGTGACACTGAAAGCCAAGGGAGTGAATCTCCAGTGCCAGCTTCTGAATCTGCACCTGTGAATCAGCCAGCTCCAAAGGATGAATCCAGTCAAGTAGATAATCAAGCCCCCAAGCCGAAACCTGATGTTGCTGTGCAGGCCTCAGGTACCGAAAAAGAAGAGTATCAGCAAGCTTATAATGAGCTTAGAAATGGACACACTAATGAATCCATAGAGCAATTCAATGCCTATTTAAACAAGTATCCGGCAGGTGTTTATGCCAATAATGCTCAATATTGGTTAGGCGAAGCCTATAGGGTTAATAAGGATAATGAGGCGGCGCGTAAAGCATTCAATGATGTTATCGAAAAATATCCCAATGGTGCAAAAGTACCCGATGCACTATTGAAGCTTGGTTATATAGAGGCGGAACAGAAAAACTTCGCAAAGGCGCGTGAATACTTAACCCGTGTTACTGCCGAATATCCAAATACACCGGCGGCACTGCTGGCAACAAAAAAACTGCTTAAGCTTGACGAAGTTAAAAACTGATCGTGAGCTCACTTCGTATCACTGAAATTTTTTATTCCCTGCAAGGTGAGTCAAATACAGCGGGCATACCCACTGTATTTATCCGGCTTACCGGCTGCCCATTAAGATGTGTCTATTGTGATACTGCTTATGCTTTCACGGGTGGAAAAAAAATTGAGATTGCAGAAATCATTACTCAGATAGAACAATACAGTACTAGATATATTACCATAACAGGCGGAGAGCCTCTGGCGCAGTCAGCCTGTAATGAGTTAATGACAAAATTGCTCGATAAAGGTTATCTTGTTTCGCTGGAAACGAGCGGTGCTATTGATATGTCTGCGGTGGATCCGCGTGTTGTTAAAGTCATGGACCTTAAAACACCTGGTTCAGGTGAATCAAGCAAAAACCTTTATCAGAACATTCATCATCTCAACCTTAAAGATCAGGTTAAGTTCGTGATTGGTAATGATGAGGACTATGATTGGTCAAAAGCAGCTATATCTGAATATGAGTTGCCCGGACGCTGCGAAATCCTGTTTTCGCCGGTGATGGGGCAGCAAGATCCAACCGAGCTTGCCGAAAAAATTCTTCAGGACAGATTACCGGTCCGTTTTCAAATCCACCTTCATAAACTGCTCTGGGATGATGTCCAAGGCAAGTAAAGCACTATGCAAAAAAGAGCCATTGTCCTTCTGTCAGGGGGATTAGATTCTATTACTGTACTTGCCCTAGCAAAACAACAGGGATACAGTTGTTATGCCTTAAGTTTTGATTATGGTCAGCGACATAATGCCGAGCTCATAGCAGCCGCGAAGATCGCTTCAGACTACCAGGTTGAAGAACATAAAATTATCAAACTTGGCTTAGGTTCGATTGGTGGTTCAGCTCTGACTGATGAGCATATCGCAGTACCAGATACCCTTCAGTCAGGTATCCCTGTTACTTATGTGCCGGCAAGAAACACCATTTTTCTGTCGTTCGCATTAGGCTGGGCGGAGGTTTTAAAATTACACGATATCTTTATTGGTGTGAATGCCGTGGATTATTCCGGCTACCCCGATTGCCGGCCTGAATTTATAAAGGCATTCCAAAATTTAGCTAATTTGGCTACAAAAGCGGGCGTCGAGGGTGTACATTTCACTATACATACACCTTTGATCTCGTTGAGCAAGGCTGAAATCATAAAACAGGGTGTCGCATTAGGCGTGGACTATCAGCGTACGGTTTCCTGTTATTCCGCCGATGAGCAGGGCCGCGCCTGTGACGTGTGTGATGCTTGCCGCTTGAGAAAAACAGGGTTTACCGAAGCGGGCATAACCGATCCGACGCGATATCAAAAGTAGGATTCGGTATATCCCTGATCACAGCCAATACAGGGCTTCTCTTCATGGTGAGCTCTTCGGCTACACTCAGGGAAAGCATGAGTATCTTGATTACAATCTATTCTTAGAACAATTGCAGGGCCAGCATTATCGCATCCTCGCGGCCATTTTCCGCAGGGTAATAGCCTTTTCTGATGCCTATCTCGTTAAACCCTACATCTTCATAAAGCGCGATAGCGGCGGTATTCGTGGGTCTGACTTCTAGGAAAACCGTT
Organism: Methylococcaceae bacterium; assembly: GCA_049286765.1. GTDB lineage: Bacteria > Pseudomonadota > Gammaproteobacteria > Methylococcales > Methylomonadaceae > JAGXGJ01. Next base: position 12,304 of record JBAQEN010000304.1, on the reverse strand, counting down.
TCTGCCCGTCCTCTGGCGACTTCGATCAAATGCTGGAGCATTTTACGGCCTATACCCTGTTTCTGCTCAGCAGGGTCTACAGAAATATTAAGTATATGTGCTTCCCCCACGGCTATCGAAAGCAGGCTGTAGCCCAACACTTTATCTTGTAATTCACATACCCAACAACTGTAACCCGCTTTAAAACAGTCTGTGAAAATGTCTTCTTCCCAGGGAAATTGATAGTTTTTTCTTTCTATTTCAAGCACCGTGGGCAAATCAGCATGAGTCATTGTTCTGAGACGTAGCAAATCTTTTCTATCCACGGAATCGGGAAATACCTTGGCATAGAAGTCTCTATCGGCATCATAAACAACCAGGTTTTTTATTTTGTCCAACAATCCACGCATAATTAACCTTTACTATCTTTTACTGTTTGTATTGCTAATCGTAGATCCATCCAGGCTTTGCGCTTCTCTGACAAAGATCGTAGCAAATACGCGGGATGATAGACTACAATAACTGGTGTATTATTAAAAGTATGTATTTTCCCTCTTAGCCTAGCTAAAGGTTCATCAGTTTTTAACAAAGTCTGCGCTGCAATACGCCCTATCGCCAGAATGATTTTGGGTTGAATCAGCTTCTGTTGCCGTTGTAGATAATCATTGCAGCTTTCAACTTCGTCGGCATGCGGGTCACGGTTTTTGGGCGGCCGGCACTTTAGTATGTTGGTGATAAAGACTTCCTCTCTGGTCAGGCCTATAGCTCTTAACATTTCCGTCAACAACAGTCCGGCGTTACCGACAAAGGGCAGACCTTGTTCGTCTTCATGCTGGCCAGGCGCTTCACCCACCAGCATCCAATCAGCCTGTTTATTACCTGAGCCAAATACCGTTTGGGTGCGTGTTGAACACAAAGCGCATTTTGTGCAGTTAGCAACTTGGGTTTGCAGTTCATCCCAGTTTTCGGCTGATGCAATTGTTTCCGGTATGGCCTTGTCAGAGACAGACTCTGATGATAGCGGCTGGCCGCGAAGCGCTGAAGCTATGGGCAGCCAGACATCGATGCCCATCGCCTCAAGATATTGCAAGCGAAGCGCGTTATCCAAAATCAATCTCCCAGTCTACGAAAGCCGAGACGCTAGGGGCAACACAGTCGCCCCTATAAAGTTTAAAAAACCTGTCATGCTACCTTGTGCCTGACTTATACATCCCCTTTCTGGGGATGTCTGCGTTGATCAGGGCTTTGCAATTTGTTTACTGCATTGATATAGGCTTTCGCTGAGGCGATCACTATATCGGTATCAGCCCCCAAACCGTTAACTATCCGGCCTGCTTTTTCAAGGCGCACAGTGACTTCACCCTGGGCATCGGTACCATTGGTGATATTATTAACCGAGTACAGCTCCAAAGTCGACTTTGATTTCACCAGTTTTTCTATGGCTTTCAAGCTGGCATCCACAGCTCCGCCGCCATTTGAACAACCTGTGACTTCTTTATTGTCGACCCGCAAAGTTACTTTCGCGTTGGGCATTTCGCCGGTTTCCGAACACACATGTAAGGAGATGAGTTTGACATACTCATCTTCTGCCTCAAAACCGGCTTCCGAAATCAGTGCCTGCAAGTCTTCATCAAAGATTTCGTGTTTTTTGTCCGCCAATTGCTTAAAGCGAGAGAAAGTATCATTTAATTCTTCTTCCGAGGTGAACTCAAAGCCCAATTCAGTGATCCGGCTTTTAAAGGCATTTCTGCCGGAATGTTTACCCAGCACCATACGGTTAGCTGTCCATCCTACGTCTTCAGCACGCATGATTTCGTAAGTCTCGCGGCTTTTTAATACGCCATCCTGATGAATTCCCGCTTCATGGGCAAAGGCATTTGCGCCGACGATCGCCTTGTTAGGTTGCACAGGGAAACCGGTGATGGACGAAACCAGTTTTGAGCAGGTTAGAATTTCACGGGTATCTATGCGGGTTTGACAGCTAAATACATCATGACGGGTACGGACGGCCATTACCACTTCTTCCAGTGATGCATTGCCGGCTCGTTCACCCAAGCCATTAATGGTACATTCAACCTGACGCGCGCCGTTCATGACTGCCGACAAGGAATTGGCGACTGCTAGCCCTAAGTCATTATGACAATGCACGGAAAAAATCGCTTTATCTGAATTAGGTATGCGCTTAATCAAATTGGCAATGGTCGCGCCAAATTGCTGAGGAACGCTATAACCCACAGTATCGGGTATATTCAGCGTGGAGGCGCCGGCATCGATAACCGCTTCAAGTATCCGGCACAAAAAGTCTTCTTCGGAACGTCCGGCATCTTCAGGTGAAAATTCCACGTCATCGGTATATTGCCGGGCGCGTTTGACGGCTTTAACCGCATGATCAATGACTTGCTCCGGCGACATGTGCAATTTCATTTGCATGTGTATTGGCGATGTAGCGATAAAAGTATGAATCCGTGAGCGATTAGCGCCTTTTAGCGCCATACCTGCACGGTCTATATCTTTATCTAAAGCTCTGGCTAAACCGCAGACTGTGCTGTCTTTTATGACATTGGCGACGGCCTGAACCGACTCAAAGTCGCCAGAGCTGGCAGCAGGAAACCCCGCCTCGATCACATCAACTTTTAACCTTTCCAGTGCTTTTGCAATTCTGACTTTTTCATCGCGTGTCATTGATGCGCCAGGGCTTTGTTCACCATCACGCAAAGTCGTATCAAATATAATTAATTTGTCTTTCATAAAAACTCCTTTCTCGGCAATTGCTCCTGCATTGCTCTACCTCCTGCATCCTGGCAGTCGATGAAGAGATATCAACTGTTGGGTTGATAAATAAATAAGGGGGAATTTAGCTGAACTGATGATAAAGATGTGTGCCCATCAGGGCAGGAATCTTGAAGGAAGGTATAACCGTGCACGCAAACTCGCCTTGGCAGGCATTGCGCCAGAGAAGGTATTTTCGAAATGCGGGATGTATTGAATAATCATAATGCGGACTATACGCGAATGAAGGCATACCCTCAAGCAGATTTTACAATTTTCGGCCATGTAATCTGCGTCTACGCATCACCAGGGTCACAACCGGTCCCGAAATCGCATAAGCCAGAAATAATAAAAACAGCATCGTTTGCGGCTGCGCCATTACAAAGGCAATACCCAGCATGACGGTAATAGCCACAAAAAAAGGAACTCTACCTTTCAGGTCGATTTCTTTAAAACTGGAATACCTGAAATTGCTCACCATTAACAAACCCGTGCTGGTGGTTAACACCAGGGCAATATATTTGGCAATTTCAATATCATAAGCATACTCCATACAAATCCAGATAAATCCGGCAAGAATCGCTGCCGCTGCCGGACTGGGCAAACCCTGGAAATAACGCTTGTCTGCAGAGATCAATTGCGTGTTAAAGCGGGCAAGTCTTAAGGCGCCGCCCGCCATGTGGACAAAGGCGGCAAACAGACCTACTTTACCCAGGCTGGAAAATGCCCATAAATACATGACCAGCGCAGGCGCTGCTCCAAATGAAACCATATCCGACAAACTATCGTATTGAGCGCCAAAATCGCTTTGCGTATTTGTTAACCGGGCCACGCGTCCATCCAGTCCATCCAGAATCATCGCTACAAAAATGGCTACGATAGCCGTCTCGAAACGCCCGCCCATTGCCGACGTAATGGCATAGAAACCCGCAAACAAGGCTCCCGTAGTAAACAGATTAGGTAATAAATAAATGCCGCGGCGGCGTATGGTGCGTTTTTCGGGAAGCATGCGTCAATTAATCCTTCAGTTATTAGACAGTAAAACCTGGCGCTGATTATACAATGAGCCTGTAGCTGCACCTATTGTTTCATTGCTGTGGCGACCTTTTGAGTCATTGAAGGGTCAGACAAAATATTTTATTGAACCAGCAGACCACTCTGGGCAATACCATCAAAAATATATTGAACGGCTAACGACGTCAGCAAAATGCCGGATATTCGCATAATGACCTGGATTCCGGTTACCCCCAGAAACCTTTGAATCTTACTCGCAGTCAGCAATGCAAGCAGCGTAAACAACATCATCGCCAGCAACGCTAATAAAACAGCCGCCTGATGGCCGAAGTTGCCTTGGGCATCAGCCATCAACAAAATAACCGCTCCCATGGTTCCTGGTCCCGCAATCAAGGGAGTTGCCAGCGGAAATACCGAAATATCACGCTTTAATTTGGCTTCATTAATTTCTTCCGAAGTGGTTGTAATAGCTCCTGATGCTCTGGCAAACACCATATCAATACCTATTAACAACAAAAGAACACCGCCCGCCGTCCTAAGTGCCGGCATTGAAATTCCGAAACTGGCCAGTAAAAAATCACCGGTTATTGCAAATACCCCAAGAATGACGGAGGCGATTAAAATCCCGCGAAGCGCATAAGAACGCCTGTCTTCCGGTGTTGCCGAAGAGGTCAAGGCAGCAAAAACGGCTGCCACATCAAAAGGGCCAATCGTTGTAAACAATGTAGCTAAAGCAATCCCCGTATTTTCCAGCATGCTTTATCCTGTCAGGCTATCGTGAAGAACCAGGTTTCTTTGGCCGGGTATCGTTGCCAAAATAATCCAGGCTTTCGATAAGCGTGAATTTCTTAGGTTTAATGATACTCAAGCGGGTAAAGATGGCTTTCATATTCATTTGTTTAATGCGCTCAGGAGAACCATATCTGAGAGTGAACATTTTATTCTTCTTACCGGAGGGATAAGACGCCATGATTTCATCGATTTTTGCATTAATTTGCTCGCGCGCTACGCTTAACAATCCGTTAACTTCTTTATTAAGACCTAACGATGCAATTTCATTACTGGGTATAGGATTTTTTTCAATCGTTTGCAGCGGATGTGAATGATTTCGAATGGCGGACAGTTTTTTGCTTTTCGCCAACGGCACCAGTAAGCTGCTTTCAGCAATAGCCACGCTTTGTTCATCATGCCTGATTACGCCGGAACTTTGCAGGTAATTTAATTTTTGTTTTGACAATTTTGGTCCCCTTAGTATTGATCTTAGTAACTATATAATATAGATTAACTAATAGATAGCCCGCTATTAAGGGATTTTTAATGAAAAATCGAGTTAAATTTCCTATCTCAGTTTATATAGGTTAGTTTTGAAAATGCCTTGGGTAAAATCGGCCAGTTGGTTGCCCTCTGTCGTTGTTTTTAACACTATCCTTTTGCAACAGGCGGCAACAAATGTCAGCAGTTCGGTCTTTGGCTTCCAAAGCTGTGTATTCCTTGCGGGTGAGGGTATGTCAATCCTATCGTTTTGACTCATGTTGACATGCTCTTTGAATAAAAACTTAATCCCCTTACCATGCCCATTTTATAAATTGATTCATTGGTGAATGATGTAAATTATGGGATAATATAAACATTTTACTGGTAGATTTTGAATTCATTGCGAATGAACAAAACGAATAAGTCTGACTTGGAAGAAGCATTAAAATTGTGCAAAGGGGCATTTATATCGGCTGCCGGGTTTAGCATGGTTATTAATTTACTGCAGCTGGTCCCAACTATTTATATGTTGCAACTATACGATCGTGTGGTGCCAACCGGAAATCGCTCAACATTACTCATGTTGACCTTAATAGTGATAGTGCTGTTTTTGACTCTGGGTGCTCTGGAGTGGGTGCGCTCGCAGATACTGGTCAGAGTTAGTTCGCGCTTGGAAACTTTGCTCAATGAAAGATTGTTTCAGGTGGCCTATATACAATCTCTCTATAGCGGTGGGCAAAGGGCAAGCTCACAGCCGCTGGACGACTTGACTTCATTAAGACAATTTATGACGGGGAACGGTCTGTTTGCATTTTTTGATGTGCCGTGGATGCCTTTTTATATCGCTGTCATGTTTATTTTTCATCCGTATTATGGGTGGGCTGCCGTAGCTACTTCCATCGTTCTGATAATCATCGCGATAAGTCAGGAAAAATTTACCGGTAAGCTATTAGGGGAAGCCAATAACTTAGCAATTACCGGTCGCGGTTTGGTCAATACAAACCTTAGAAACGCTGAAGTTATCGAATCCATGGGTATGTTGCAAAGTATAAGGCGCAGGTGGGTAGAGGGTACCCGGCAAGTACTTGTATTACAAGCAACAGCAAGCTCACGTGCCGGGTTAATCAGCGGTCTGTCAAAAGTTATCCGGCTTTCATCGCAATCCTTAATTTTAGGTTTGGGCGCCTATTTAGTGATAGAGAATGAAATAACGCCGGGCTTAATGATTGCCGGGTCAATACTATTGGGCCGAGCGCTCGCACCAATAGATATTATGATTGGGTCATGGAAAGGCTTTGTTAATGCGCGCAGTCAATACAACCGCCTCAATGAGTTACTGCTCAGGATTCCGGCTGAAGCTGAAAAAATGACGTTGCCTGCTCCTGAAGGCAGTTTTCAGGTAGAGGCGGCGGTAGTCGTTCCACCGGGCGCAAAAACGCCGGTAATAAAAGGCATTTCTCTGACTATTGCAAAGGGTGATGTGGTCGGGGTGATTGGTCCAAGCGGCGCTGGAAAATCGACTTTTGCCAGAGCCTTATTAGGTATCTGGCCGACAGCGAGTGGGAAAATACGCTTGGATGGCGCCGATGTTTTCGCCTGGAATCGTCACGAACTGGGCCCATTTATTGGCTACTTACCCCAGGACATAGAGTTATTTGAAGGCACAATCAGTGAAAATATCGCGCGATTTGGCGAAATAGATCCGGAAAAAGTTGTCACTGCCGCTAAAATGGCCGATGTACACGAGCTGATTTTGCGTCTGCCGGAAGGTTATGACACGCGCATAGGCGCAAATGGTGGTAATATGTCAGCTGGCCAGCGCCAGCGTATCGGGTTGGCCAGAGCGCTGTATGGTCAACCCGTTGTTATTGTCCTGGATGAGCCCAACTCAAATCTGGATGAACAGGGCGAGCTTGCGTTAAGCAATGCAATTTCGCGCTTAAAGCAAAACAAAGTAACCGTTGTTGTCATCACGCATCGCAACAGTGTGCTGGCAAATGTAGACAAACTTATCATACTGAACGATGGGCTGCTTTCCGTCTATGGTCCCAAGGAGCAGGTGATAGCGCATTTGCAAAAGCAAAAAATGGCCGCCTCAAAAGCGCAGTCACCGCAGGCTTCGACAGTAGTCACCCTAAATTCTCCAGCATAAAAACACATGAAAGAAAGGCTTGCGCAAATTACCACCGAGAAAGGAATACCCCTTGTTATTGATGACACATCAATTCGAAATATCGGCGTTATTATCCTGATTTGTACCTTCGGCATTTTAGGCACATGGGGATACCTGGCTCCGATAGATAGTGCAGCATTAGCGCCCGGTTATGTCACGGTAAAATCACATAGAAAAACCGTACAACATCTGGATGGAGGCATAGTGAGCAAGTTGCTCGCGAAGGATGGCGATGTCGTTCAGGAGGGTGATGTACTACTGATACTCGATGGCACAGAAGTCAAGGCGCAACTGGAAATTATTCGCGGCCAACATATAACCTTATCGGCTCAAATGGCCAGGCTCATTGCAGAAAGAGATCAACAAAAACAGATAAGCTTTCCTGATGATCTGCAAGATCTGTCTGATCCCCATATTGTCGAAGCAAGACAGGGCGAGAACCAGATATTTAACGCCAGAAAAAGTGCTTATCAAGGGGAAATTTCAGTTTTAAACCAAAGAATAAGTCAGTTAAGCTCAAAAATCAAAGGCCTGCAAGGGCAGCGTAGCAGTAAGCAAGAGTTGATGAAGTCTTATGGCGAGGAAGTTCACGATTTAAAAGAATTGTTGGCCGAAGGTTTTGCCGACAAACAAAGACTGCGTGATATTGAGCGAAATTACGCCCTGGTCACCGGAGAAATAGCTGCATTAACATCGGAAATTGCCGCCAATGAAATGCAAATTGGCGAGACAAGATTACAAATTCTTCAGTTACAAAAGAAATTTCAGGAAGAAGTTGCCGGAAAACTGGGCGAGGTTCAGGCGCAGCTTTACGATGTCGCCCAGCGTTTGGTAGCTACCAGCGACAAAGTAACTAGAACAGAAATAAAATCACCCGCCAACGGCCGCGTATTGGGATTATCTGTACATAATGTGGGTGGTGTTATTCTAGCCGGTAAACCGATACTCGATATCGTTCCGCAGAAAGAAGAATTAATAATTGACGCCAAGGTATCGCCGATAGACATAGACAGAGTCAGGGTGGGGCTATTGGCGGAAGTAAGATTTAGCGCTTTTAAACAGGCATTAACGCCCAAGGTGGATGGCAAGGTAATCAATCTGTCAGCTGACAGATTAACCGACGAAGACAGTGGGCTGCCTTATTATCTGGCGCAAATTGAATTAACCCCGGATAGTTATCTGAAATTGGGCGGGATGGAATTACTACCCGGAATGCCTGCAGAAGTACTCATCAATACGGGTGAGAGAACCGTATTTGAATATCTGATGCAGCCCATCACCAATGCTTTTGCCCGCTCATTTATAGAAGACTGAGGGCTATGAAAATACTGAAACTATTAACAGTGTGCCTCGCTCTTGCGCAAGCCAATTTGAGTTATGCAGAAGATTTGTTAACGGTCTACCAGCAAGCATTAGAGGCTGATCCAGAGTTAAAAACCGCGGAATTAAAAGTCGAGATAGGCGCTGCGCAAAAAGGCCAGGCGCTGGGCCAAATGTTGCCGCAAATTAACGCTAATGCAAACTGGTCCGCAAACAATCAGAGGCTGCTTGGTGCGGCGGCTACGCCAGCTATCCCAGCTACTCCTACCTCTACAAGCAACTACCATGGCACACGATATACCATTGCCTTAAGTCAAACGTTGCTCGATTTCGAGAAATTCTGGACATGGAGGCACGCCCAGGAAATTGAGAATCAGTACGCCTCAGAAAATATTGAGGCCCAGCACGCTTTGATGTTCAACGTCGTCGAAAAGTATTTTGATGTGCTCGATGCTGAAGACCAGCTGACTCTTGTTCAGGCTGAAAAAGAAACCACGATAAGGCAATTGGAACAAGTCCAAAAACAGTACGCCAAACAGCTTGTTTTAATAACTGATCTGTATGAAGTAGAAGCCAGACTGGATCAGATAAAAGCTGATGAAATTGAGGCTGAAACCATACTGGTTACTGCCAGGGAAAGTTTAAAGGAACTGACTAATACCACGCCAGTAGCCCTCTATAAATTACGCGACGAAATAGAGTACAAAGAACTGGAAGGTGCCTTGGATAATTGGATAGAGGTCGCTAAAAGTGAGAATCCAACCTTGGCAGCGCAACTTAGTGCGATAGCAGCGGCAGGTAACGATGTGGCTGCGCAAAAATCAAAATATATGCCTGTTGTAGATCTGCAATTAAATTATTATTCTACCAACACCGGTTTCAATAGCGTCAATTTAGGACGCAATGTTGAAACCCAGGTAGCTGCAATTAACGTCAATGTACCTCTTTTTACCGGAGGGACAACAACCAACAAAATGTACGAGGCCCAGCATAAATTATCCATCAGTAAATATGAAAATGAAGCCAAAATTCGCGCCTTGATAAAGGAAACCAGTGACTCCTTCTTAAGCTCCAATGCAAATGTCAGACGCATCAGTGCTACGCGCAAAGCGCTGGCATCAGCTATTAAATCCAGAGAGTCAATGGAAAGCGGGTTTAGATATGGCGTTCAAACAATTAGCGATGTGTTGGATGCCCAGCAAGATGAATTTCGATCCAGGAGAGATTTATCACAGGCAAAATATAGCTATATAAAAAATAAAATGCGCTTTCTGAAGGCTGTAGGCTTGATAAGCGAAGAAAATATGGTGGAAGTCAACAATTGGTTGCAAGTCATGCCAAAGCAAGCGGAAAAAAATTCAGACAAACAATCTAAGAGCAATGCGGGATAGTTACAGGGTATGAATTTTGGATATCAATAAATGTTAAAGTCGGCGAGGTAAGCTATTTTTTGTTCCTGATTGGTCAATATTCGGATGCGAATTATTCGCGCCTCCAGAAATCTTTTCCTGGAAAGAGTAGTTTGGATTGTAGTGACTGGTACAAAAGTTCGTGTTGACAAGGGATACAGAGAATAGAGACCACCAGCGGAACTGTTACTTTTGAATGAGTGATTGATCCTGACATCCTCTGACCACACAACGGATTACAGTTTTTTGAGCTTCAACTGCTCTTATTGGGTTTATGGGCGCACTTAGATTTTTATTGGCTTGCACTGTGCTCATCAGTCATCTTGGGCTCAGAATGATTGATCTCAATCCAGGAGCAATTGCGGTGATCGTTTTTTACCTCCTTGCCGGTCATGTGGTCGCGCGCTTGTGGGGAAAATGGCGGCATCTGCCTGATGCACTAGGCAGATTTTACCGTGACAGGGCTTGGCGCATCTTGCCGCAATACATTGTTGCTCTAGTATTTGCCACGTTAGTTTGGTTCAACGGCGCGCAATCGTCATTCGTAGCTATTCGGCCCGGTTGGTCTGACTGGCTTGCCAACATGCTGATTGTTCCACTCAATTTCTATATGTACACCGGGCAGGATAGCTTTACCCTGATTCCGCCGGCTTGGTCTCTAGCAGCGGAAATACAGTTTTATTTATTGGCCCCGTTGCTATTGTCTCTAAAGCTGTCTAACCTTCTGAAGGCGTTTTGCGGTAGTCTTGGAATTTTTGCGCTGGCGCAGATGCAAATACTTGATACTGATTTCTATGGCTATCGACTCATTCCCGGCGTTTTATTCATTTTCCTGCTGGGCGCCCTGTTTGAGTTTGCTTATCGGCATAAGCAGTTGCGTAAATTAATAATAGTTTTATGGGCGCTCAACTTGATCTACCTGTTGTTCCTTTCGAATGCGGGGCACTATCGGCCCTACAACAAAGAGGTCGCTTTGGGATTAACGGTTGCCATGCCGCTGCTGGCGTTGTTAAACAAGCCAAAATCTGATAAACGGAGTTATTATTATAGTACGCGGCTGGACCGCCGGCTCGGTGAGCTTTCTTATGGCGTATTTTTGTATCATTTTCCAGTGATTTGGCTGCTGAAATTGCAGCCCCCGGTGTTAGCGTCAAATGACATTATTGCTGTTATAGCACTTAGTCTATGCTGTGCCGTATTAGGCCATTGGGGGGTAGAGCGGCCGCTTTGGGGGCGCTTTAGACCCGTGCTTTAACAGGAAAAAAGACTTTAACCAGCGTTAGTATCAGCCTAAATCAGTCCAGTTTTCATGGTCTTATAATTGTCTAGAGGCACCTGGTTTTCCCGGCCGATCTAAAGTTTAGATAATTTGAAAAGCTAGTTTGACAAATAACACTAGCATGTTCTAATATCTTGCTGAATTTTCACAATGTATTGTTGAGGGGGTATAAAAGAAAATTTTTTCCTTTTACATTTATTAGCAGTTGATCGCATCGGGTCTAAAGTTAGACTAGGCTTGAGGATGAGGTTGACAAATAATAATGTATTGTCTAAGCTTACAACGTTTGTAAAAATTTATGCATGTTCTAATAATCCTAAAATTAGCGACCTAAAAAACTAATTTTGAATTATCTTCCTCGTTGCGATTTACTCTAATAATATTAATATTTAAAGGACACAGTCATGCCAAGTACTACACCAAGAAATTATATCTCGGCTTTATATGTAGCCACATTCAATCGTGCCCCTGATAAAGCGGGACTCACATTCTGGGAGAACCAATTTGCTGCAAATCCAGCGACCGCAGTTAGAGCTATAGCGGCAGGCTTTACCCAGCACCCAGCTTTTACTACACTTTACGGAGGTTTAAATAATCTCGATTTCGTCCAAGCCATTTATGTGAATGTGCTGGGCGGGCCGGGCGATGCTGCCGGCATAACTTTCTGGAACGGCCTGCTTACAGCCGGTTTGAGCAGGGCTGATTTCCTTGCTGCCTTTGTTGAGAGCGCGTTGACCGTCGATATCAATAGCACTAATTTCCCGAATTTGTCTCAGGCTGAACTTGATGCAGCGATTATACGTCAGGACTATTTGACTAATAAAGCCGAGGTAGGCTTGTTCTTTGCTGATACCCTCGGTGCAGCTTCCAATCTTGACCCAACTACAGATCCAAACAGCCTTGCAAGTCTGGAAAATGATCCTGCATACCAGGCATCAGTGGCAATTCTGGGCGGGGTAACCGATAACGATTCTTCAGTGCTTGCTGCGGAACAACTTGTTAACACCGCTGCCACGCAACCTGATCCTGCAGGTTATATCATTGACAATGCACTTTTGCCTCCTGGAGAGACTTTTGTGCTGACGCCTAACCAAGACACGATTAATG
>JBAQEN010000303.1:0-4537 GCA_049286765.1 Methylococcaceae bacterium | reverse complement strand
GTTCTGTCCGCCCAGACATTGCGGATTGAGCATTGGTGGAAGGGTTTTGGCATCATGTTAAGCACCGCATAATGGGCATGATGGGCATGGCATTTTTCGCAAATCGCCAGTTTCATTCCACTAGCCTTCAATTGCCCGGCTCGATTGATGTCCAGCAACAAAGCTTGGGCGGTGTCCGCCCAAAAGCCGAATACAAATCGTGATGACCTTGAGCTTCCAATTGAGTTCAAAAACTGGAAACTATGCCGAGTGCAGTATAATATTAGCTATCTCCATAGTCTATGAGGCGCCGCTATGCACATCACCTTGGTCCATGTTCAAGTAAAACCCGATCGCATTGATGATTTTATCACCGCCACACGGCTTAACCATGTGGCTTCGATTCAGGAACCCGGCAACCGCCGTTTCGACGTGTTGCAATCACCCGAAAACCCTGCCCACTTTATCCTTTATGAAGCTTATGCCTCAGCCGGGGATGCGGCGGCCCACAAACAAACCGCCCATTATTTGGCCTGGCGCGATATGGTGGAAGACTGGCTGGCGCAGCCGCGCCAGGGCGTCCGTTATGATGGCCTGTTTCCGCGAGGATAAAAATCTATGCAATTCGCTCCTTTCTCGATCTCGCGTTTGCCGCGCATTAGCTACGGCAGCGGCCGATTCGACGAAGTCCCTGCGCTGGCGGCGGCCTATGGCCGTACAGCCTTGCTGGTGACAGGCAAACAATCGTTCTGCACGACACCGCGCTGGCAGTCTTTTACCCAGGCGCTGGCTGATAAGGGACTGCGCTGGTTACACTTTACCGTCTCGGGCGAACCGTCGCCCCAGCTGGTGGATGAAGCAGTAAGCCGGTTTCGCAGCGAAGCGGTCGACGTGGTTATCGCCATAGGCGGGGGTAGCGTGCTCGACGCCGCGAAAGCAATAGCCGGGCTTTTGCCGCAGGGCAATTCGGTAATGGATCACCTCGAAGGGGTCGGCAGGAATATTCCTTACCGAGGCCCCAGCATTCCCTTTATCGCCGTTCCAACCACGGCCGGGACCGGCAGCGAGGCGACTAAAAACGCTGTATTGAGCGTACAAGGCCCGGACGGTTTCAAGAAGTCTTTCCGCAACGAGTGTTTAATCCCGGAATACGCGGTTATTGACCCGGATTTGCTCACAAGTTGTCCCCGCGAACTGGTTGCGGCCGATGGTATGGATGCTTTCACGCAATTGCTGGAGTCCTACGTCTCGAGCAAGGCCAACCCGTTCATCGACGCGCTGGCCTGGAGCGGTATATGCGCCGTGAAGGAAGGTTTTTTTGCCGCCTGGGAAGGCGTCGAACCCGCCGCTGCCCAAGGCCGAGGAGCGATGGCATACGCCTCCCTGCTTTCCGGCATCACCTTGGCGCAAGTAGGGTTGGGATCGGTGCATGGTTTGGCCTCGCCGTTGGGCGCTTTCTTTCCGATTCCCCACGGCGTGGTCTGCGGCACGTTGGTCTCCGCTGCTACCGAAATCAACATCAGGGCGCTGCAAGAGCGGGAACCGTACAACCCGGCTCTGGCCAAATATGCGCAAGTGGGGCGGTTACTGACCGGCCGTATAGAGAAGGACGATGCAACGGCCCGTTCGTCGTTAACCAGTCTGTTAGCAGAGTGGAGCGAACGGCTGCAACTGCCGCGACTCAATGGCTATGGTATTAGCATAGCGGATTTTCCGCAGATCGTCGCCAATAGCCGCGGCAGCAGTATGCAGACCAATCCGATTGTGCTGACGGATGCCGAAATTAATGCCATCTTGATGCAGCGCCTTTAATTCCGATTGATCCTGATGAAATCAACCGGGCCTTCCAAAACCCCGTTCGCCCTGTGCTTTTCGGCTACGTTCAGGAAAGCCCTGTAGAAAGGTGGCGGGATTTTGGTATGCTCACCAGTGGGTAAGCGAGTGGAAGCCATTCATGTTTCGACTGGCTCGGCACGAACGGCTCCCGCACGCCCCAACTGCGGATTTTAGGTTGATGCGTTTTCCTGCTAATCAGGTGGAGACTTGGCAACAAATCAAATCAATGCGTCTCAATCATTTCATTTTTCAACACATCAAACGCGTCGAAGGCAATAGCCAGGCTGAGTTTCAAATTAATGATACTGGCAATCGTGGTGCTGGTGAAAATACAGATCATGATAGCGATTTGGTATTTCACAGCTAGCCAAGGTTCGCTGCCACCCAGAATTTGCCCCGTCATCATGCCAGGCAGTGATACCAGTCCCATAGTAGCCATGCTGGCGATGGTCGGATTGATCGCGGCTTTGACGGCATCCCGAAAATAAGGGCGCACGGCTTCCCAGCGTGTCGCACCCAGCATTAGATAGGTCGTGTATTCGTTCTCGTTCTTGCGTAGCGCCGAATAGAAGCGTTCCAACGCGATGACGTTGCCTTGCAGACAGTTGCCAAGGATCATGCCCGCCAGAGGCACGATATAACGTGCATCATAATAATGAGCCGGCTGGATTACCAGGATCACCAGGTAGCTAGTAGAGAATAGTATGCTGGAGGCTATAGCCGTAAAGGTGGCAAGAGCAAAATAACGCACTTTAAGTCCTGCACGACGCAGAATGCTTAAATCGGCGACTAACAGCATTATCAGTATCCATAAGCCATTGAGCCAAGGATTGTTTAGATCGAACAGCATTTTTAAATAGATTCCAACCAGCGCCAACTGGATGCTCATACGCAGAATGCTGATGCCAATATCACGGCTCAAGCGCAGACCAATCAGCCAGAGCAGTAGCCAAGGCAGCAAACAAAGTCCGTAGAGGAGCGCCATCCGCGGCAGCTCAATATCAAGAGTTTCCATGTCGCTTTACCTGTGTCAATCGACCCGTTTCAAGTTCAAAAATAATACCGCAGCGTTCCAGCCACTCAGGGTCGTGAGCCACCGAAAGCACCGTCAGATGTGGATCAGAAAAAACATCGAACACGGCTTGTTTGCTTTCCGCGTCCAGCGCGCTGGTCACCTCGTCCAGAAGATACAGTTTTTTTCCCAAAAGCAGACCACGAGCGAGCGCAATCCGCTGTTTTTCACCGCCGGAAATACGACTGCTTTCCTGGCGTAAAATGTCCGCAGGCAGTTGCAGCCGGTGCAATACATCAATAAGTTGAGCTTCCGTAGGCCGATAAACGCGATGCGTTTTAAATTGAAAAGGCAATAGCAGCGCATCTCTTACGTTTTCAGCGCCTAAAATCGGTTCTTGTCCAATGTAAGCGGTGCAGCCTCGAATGGACTGAACAGATAGCGGAGTTAGCGGTTTTTCCTGAAAGTAAACCATGCCTGACTTTATAGCGTGGAGCCCCAACAAGGTTCTCAGTACACTACTTTTGCCGGAGCCGGATTTGCCGCATAACGCAGCTTTTTCTCCAGGGAAGAGAGCAAAGCTAATGTCGGATAGAATCGTTTTATCGTGAGCAATGACCGTTATTTGATCAAATCGAATGATAGGGGACATTAAGTGATTAGTCTAAATTGAATTCGTCATGACGAAAGAGTCATTCGGGGTATGTGGCTCATTAGCCGACCCGCAAAAATGTAAAGTTGGCCTAATATGCAGATTTATTTTATTCTAAAAATTCTTGCTCTAAAATACAGGATCAACGTAGCATGAAACGCAGCGTAAATGCATTAAAATATTCAACAAAAGACTTAGTTCGAAGTGCATTATGCCAAGCGGACTTAAGGTGCTTTCACTTGAAGCTCAGTCGGATTGACGTATCGCAAGCTGGTATTCGTTCCAGAAAAGTTACCGATATTCCTGATGAAATTCTTGGTGCCGGCGTTGGTAGCCGTCTTTGTAAAGTAGAAGTTTCTTTAAGCATAAACAAGGCAATAATGGATAAGAGTAGGTTGGTGTAGGCATGTTCTATCGCTATGCAGCTGATGCAGTATTGCTGCTACATCTTGCATTCATCGCGTTTGCTGTATTCGGCGGCCTACTGGCAGTTTGGCGGCGCAAGGCTCTTTTCATTCATCTCCCCGCTGCTGTGTGGGGCGTCTTCGTCGAACTCACAGGCCGAGTTTGCCCGTTAACCAGCCTGGAGAACACATTTCGTATCAAGGCGGGAACTGCCGGATACAGTGAGAGCTTCGTGGAGCACTATCTGCTTGGAATTATCTATCCGGCCGGCCTCACACGAGAGATACAGTATTTTCTTGCTGCACTGGTAGTCGTCATCAATGCCGCCGTCTACCTATGGCTTTTCTGCCGATTTCGCTATAAGAAGCGGCCGTTGTAGAGTCAATCAGCTAAGTCACAAGAATGTCAGTTTTGGCCATTAATCAATATATCAAAGCTACCACATTCAGCAAGGGCTTGAAATTATAAAAATCGGCCTTATTGTTGCCGCGTATTCGCTTTAACAGCGCTAACCTTTGTCTTTTTTTAATTAATCATAAGTAAACCCCCAGCTCTGCTGGGGGACTCACAAAGTTTGACAATTACGGGAATCATCGAGAGTCTCCCTATCTGTGAACCGCCTAAAGTTCAAAAGATAGGGAAACAAACGATGA
>JBAQEN010000302.1:0-2734 GCA_049286765.1 Methylococcaceae bacterium | reverse complement strand
TTCGCGTCCTAATCGTTCTCGCCTATCAAATAATGGCGATCGTGGTGGGTTGGCACATCTACGAATTGACGCATGACACGTTTGCACTGGGTTTGGTCGGACTGGCCGAAGTCATCCCTTACTTTTGCTGCGCGCTGTTTGCGGGTTATGCGGTAGACCACTATTCCCGCCGCATGTTCGGCGTGCTCGCCTGCCTGATGCTGTTTCTCACTGCGCTGACGCTGGCGGCGGTATCGGCAGGCTGGACAGGCGGCAATCCTTCGCTGTGGATCTACGGCTCTATCGCCTTTACCGGGGTGGCGCGCGCATTTATCGGCCCATCGTATAGTACTATGTTCGCCCTGGTTTTGCGGCGTGAACAATATGCCCGGGCCTCGGGAATCGGCAGTGCCGTATTCCAGTTCGGACTCGTGGTCGGGCCTGCGATAGGCGGCCTCCTGGTCGGATGGGCAGGCAAGACTGCCGCCTACGGCGTTGCAGCCGGCCTGTGTCTGGTTGCCGCCGTGGCACTGTTGTCACTGCGCGTCGAGGAGCCTCCGGCAGTGGGCAGCGCACCTATCTTCGCCAGCATCGCCGAAGGACTGCGCTTCGTGTTCAGCAACCAGATCATTTTGGGCGCGCAGTCGCTGGATATGTTCGCCGTGCTGTTCGGGGGCGCGGTTTCCATGCTGCCGGCGTTCATTCACGATGTCTTTCATTACGGCCCTGAGGGACTGGGGATACTGCGTGCCGCTCCGGCGATTGGTGCGGTAATGACCGGCCTGTTCCTCGCACGCCATCCGATCAACTTGCATGCCGGACACTGGCTACTGGGAGCGGTGGCAGGGTTCGGCTTCACCATCATCGGCTTTGCCCTCTCATCAAACTTCTGGGTTGCCGGACTATTGTTGATGCTCTCAGGTGTTTTCGACGGGGTATCGGTAGTTATGCGCACGACCATCCTGCAATTGGCAACACCCGATGCAATGCGTGGCAGGGTTTCGGCTATCAACGGCATATTTATTGGCTCATCCAATGAGCTGGGTGCATTTGAGTCAGGTATCGCGGCACGTTTGATGGGGCTGGTGCCGTCGGTGGTTTTTGGTGGGGTGATGACGCTGGCCGTGGTAGCTGCGACGACAACACTGGCCCCGAAACTGCGCCGGCTGGAACTTCACCAGTTGCATTGATCCAGTTGATGATGCATTGAGGAAATGTCAGAAGTTGTTAGCGAAGGCCATTTACGCGCTTGCTTTTTTACATCAGATGTTAATCTTCAAAGTAAATAGCCCAATCTGATTAAAGCCCCCCAATCAGCCGATAAAACCGTACGAACAGTTGGATATCTCTATGAAGAGTTAACACGCCCAAAAAAAGAAAATGCCCGGTTGATTGATGAGCGTAATTTGTTAAAAAGGCAGCGGCGTATCCTTCCGACTGGCTCAGGACAGGCTTGGCCAAGCAACTGAGGCAGCCAATATGCTTCGGAAAGTCACCGGGTACTGTTAAAGTAACACGGCATCCGGCAGAGGAGCATGGGCCGTAAAGTCAACTGTGGGTACAATGCGGTTTCGGAAAACTTCTTCCATACCTTGAAAACCGAGCTTGCACACCATAAGACCTATCAAAACCATGATGAAGCCAAGAAAGCTATATTTGAGTATATCGAGGCCTTTTACAATCGTGAGCGGCTACATTCTGCCAACGGCTATTTGTCGCCCGCAAAAAATGAATTGCAGTATTAAACTACTTAACTGTGCGCCCGGAAAAATGTTGACACATCACGGCATTAATCAATAATTGCTATAGTTCTCAGAATTTCAATCGGCCGTCAATGCGTAACTTCCAATTTCATGAAAAAAAACACTGATCCACAAAAGCAGCTTTTTAACGTATTTGCTGGTCCCGATAGCGAGCAGATAGAACATGCGCTGGCAATCATTGCACTTATCCCTGAGGATCCACACTATCATCGTCCGAAAGGCGTTGAAGTGGCGGAGGTTTTAATGGATTTAAATGTCGATTTAAAAACCATACTCGCGGCACTATTAAGCGATCCGCGCCTGGAGCATTTAACACCGCAGCCCGACATAAAAAAACAGTTTGGCGAAACGGTAGTGAATATCGTTAGAGATGTAAACTGGTTAAATAAATTGACAGTTTATTCCCCGGAAATGGCTAGCCAGCCTAACCAAGCAGAAACGTTACGGCGAATGTTGTTATCGATGACACAAGATGTACGCGCTGTATTAATCAAACTGGCTTATCGAATCAGGCGGCTTGTGGTGTTGCCTAAAGAATCTTATGAAATGCGTCACTTTATTGCACAGGAAACGCTTGATATTTATGCCCCGATTGCCAATCGCCTGGGGATTCACCAGTTTAAATGGGAACTGGAGGATATGGCTTTCAGGTATTTGGAACCACAAACCTATCGTCAGATTGCCAAGTCTTTAGCTAATAACCGCGTGCAACGGGAAAACTGTCTTAATGGTTTTATTCAGCTGCTGCAAAAAACGCTCGCTGAAGAAAATATTGTCTGTACCTGTTATGGCAGACCCAAACATATTTACAGCATCTGGAAAAAAATGCAGCGTAAAAATCTTGGCATAGACGAGCTTTATGATCTGTTAGCCGTACGTGTAATTGTCGATAATGTAACTCACTGTTATACCGTTTTAGGTATTGTTCACAGCCTATGGCAATACATTCCCAAAGAATTTGATGATTACATTGCCAACCCCAAGGAAAACGG
>JBAQEN010000301.1:0-4622 GCA_049286765.1 Methylococcaceae bacterium | reverse complement strand
GATCAAGCCTTCTGTCTCGCTTCTGATGCCAACGTGGACACTGAACGGTAGCCAAGGGCATTGACCCTGTATGCACAAGGCAAGTGGGCTCAGTTGGTTATTTTATCCCTAATTATCATGAGTAACTTTATGTATTTCTTAGGTATTGATGTTTCTAAAAACAAACTCGATTGCAGTTTAATCTTGGATGTCTCCACTAATAAACGCCGCGCAAAATCCATCAACAACTCACCTGCTGGTATCTCTGAACTATTAACTTGGTGCGTTAAGCATCAGGTAGCCGTCCAAGAGATCCATGCAGTCATGGAAGGCACTGGTGTCTATCACGAAACCGCTGCTCTAGCACTCACCGATGCTGGCGTTACAGTATCCATAGTCAATCCTGCTCAAGTTAAAGACTTTGGTCGCAGCCTTGGTGTTCGAACTAAGACAGATGGCGTCGATAGCTTTGTGCTTGCTCGTTTTGGCGCTTTACTGAATCCCAAGCCCTGGATTCCTCCCTCAAAGGAAGCTCGTACTCTGCAAGCCCTCTTATCACGCCGCGAGGCCATATCCCAGGACTTACAGCGCGAACGCAACCGCCTGGAAAAAGCCGATGCCACAGACACTCCGCAACTCATCTGTCAATCCATTGTTGATTCTATTGCCTTCATGGAAAATCAACTCACTAAACTCCAGCAGGATATTGATGATCACATCAACAAACATCCGCAACTGAAGGCTGATCGCGAGCTCATGATCAGTATTCCGGCAGTTGGGCCACAAGTCAGCAATCATTTGCTGGCTGTGATGCATAATCATCAATTCCAATCAGCCGAGCAACTGGCCGCCTATTTAGGGTTGGTGCCCGTGGAGCGTCAATCCGGCACTTCCATCAAGGGCCATCCTCGTTTATCCAAAGCAGGCCCGGCCCACATTCGCGCCATACTCTATATGGCGGCTATAGTGGGTATCCGTCATAACCCACATATCAAAGCTCTATATCAACGCTTACAAGAGCGTGGAAAAACAAAAATGTCTTCATTGGGTGCTGCTATGCGCAAACTGGTACATTTATGCTTTGGTGTCTTGAAAACACGTCAACCTTATCAAGCCAATTATGCGATATAGAGTTGACTTTTAAGACGGTATCTTTGTGCAACCAAAGCCTGGCCGGACAAAGTAAATAATCAGCAACCATTCAACTATTTTCGCGGACGCGAAAAACTAAACAATGATGACGATTTACACACAGCAAAAAACTTTTTCGGGGGCCACGCGGAAGCCCCCCGTTTTTAATGTGCATAAATTTTGATGTTTTTTATAAAAAAGATTGTTTTATGCGACTTAATCAATATGTTAACTGCGACCGCCATTTCTTGCCGCCTCACCCCAGTCACCCAAATATGCGCCACTTTCCCATTTCTTTGCTTTTCTTGGATGCTTTTGCGCGAATTCGCAAAGACTCTGGAAAGACGGACTCAGGTAAAATAACTCTCCCATAGGATTGCTGACCTCCATAAATTCCTCGGGGACCGATTCATTGCCTTCGCTTGTCCAGTATCGTATCGGTATTCCAAATTCGTGGGCAACCGCATGACGAGCATCCGGCGATAGTCCATCAAGTGGAACCCGCGCCTCACCAGGCCCATACTTGCAAATGAACCATGATCTTTCTAACTGATCATTCCACGGCTGATCTGACGTAAAACACATTTCCGCGACGCCGAGCTGCACCCAGCCTCTTTCGTATCGATGTCGCCTATCGCCACGAACAATAGCGGGGCCATCGACAGTAATAGTGCCATAGAAATATTGGCTATCGACTTCGATAGCATGATAAATGTTTCCCTTGGCCGGAAAGCGATCAATCTTGGCCCCGTTCGACTTCGCTTTTAAATAGTCCATGTAACGCTGCCGCTCTTCATTACGGTTTATCGGCAATTCAATATTTGTCATTCGCAAGTACCTTCACTATAAATTTAGGGTTGCTTTTAGTAATCGAACTTACAGATTTTATCCCTACCTACTATGACCGCAAAGCTTTTCACAAGGAACACCATCACCGTCTTTATCTAAATGCGATAAACCACATTGAGCCAAATAGAACTTAGCCTCTTTGCATGAGGTCATTTCTTTGCAATAGCGTTTGCTGCCGCATGAAGAATTTACTGGCTGATTGGTCGGTTCTGTTTTTGCCGTACTCTGATTTGTAACTCCGGCATTCTTTCCACCGTGCCGGTATTCCCAGGGCGGTATTGGGTTTGTATCAGACCATAGCCCTATTTTGGCTCGTCTCGCTTCATCTTCCACCTGCAATAAGGATTGATCGTGCAAATATTGCCGAAATGCCCAAGCCATACCGCGCTTAACCTGTTCTCGATTGGCATCAAGACCATCCACAAAGATTGTGCCGACCGTGCGGCCATATTTGTCGATGGTGTCCTTCTCAACTCGGATGTTTTTGTTGAAAACCATGTCGGACAAGGATTGCTTGGATCGTTGACCGAAAGCCTGCTTGCTCTCAGGAGCATCGATGTCCTTTAACCTAATTTTGACTTGTTGATTGCCCGCCATTAACAGGGTGACGGTATCCCCATCGTGGCAACCAATCACGCGGCCTTCAAGAATTTCCGCCGCGCTCGGCAAACTGGCGTAAAGGAACAATAAGAGAGCCAAAAAAGCCGGATGGATACTTATTTTTATTCTTTTCAATTGTTCCTCGTTAAATCACTCATTTCGACTTTCCTTTTTAGTGGTGGTTTTCAATAGGATTGGGTTCACGGCCCTGCCCTATTGCTTGGTGGATTACATTTTCGCGGGCGCGAAAATGCGGTGTTTATCTGTCCTCTTTATGCCTACGGCACAATAAGCGTTTGTAGGAATGCGCCCAGGTCATAAGCGTCGGCTGTCTTTAGGTAGCTGGCGACTGTTTTTGAGCGGGTTTCCTCTTTTGGTAAAAAAATGGCACGGCTGTTGTCGTATGGGGGCGGTAGTTTTCGCCATAGGTAGGTGGCGCTAAACGCGTTCATGGCCTTATGGAATTGGTTTTGTTCTTCGGCGCTGTCGTCAATCACTACAATATCGAATCGGTTCCTTAACGCTTCAACACTGCGCGGATTGACTGAATAGGTTTTGAGCTTTCCATTCAAGCGTACTTTCCGGCCCATTCTGTCGGCAATATAACGCGCGGCTGCAAAGTGGTGAGAACCGCCGTAGTTGCTTAGGAAAACACGGTTATCCCACTGAAAGCGGCTAAAGTGATCAGAAGTCATGTCGGGTTGTGTCTCGTAACCGATTCGTATTTCGTTGTGCGTTAGGTTGCGTTGCAAATTTTCTTCGGTGATCTCATCGATCAGGCTTGTGCATTCTGTTTCCGCAAGTTCATCAAGGCTTGTGAATTTCTTCAAGTTTGCTTTTGAACTTAATAGGCCGACGACCTCCTGTATATCGCACTCCCAGTTTGGCGTCACCTCACATTGGCCGAAGTGGTCAAGTTCCGGTATAGCCAGTTCAAAACTGGTGTATCTCCCTTGGCTAAATCGCCAACCGAGCATTACGTTATGCTTGATGTACCTCGTTGGACGGAACCGCATTTCTCCCCATTCGTGCCACCTTACAATATCGCCCTCGTGGATCGTTTTTGGCGTATCTTCGAGTTTGGGAAGGAAGTTGGGGTAACTATCAATAGCGTTAAGCAGCTTGACCGGACTATAGCCCAGGTCTTCCTGAATTAAATTCACGCCGGTTTTGAGCCACTTCGTTATATCGGTTATCGGCATATCAGTTTTCCCATGCAGCATAGATAAGGTTAGGATAATCATTTTTGCCAAGACTACCGTTGTAGCGGGCAAGCGCCCGGTGGACATTGCCGTTTTCTTTGTCAAGGTAGCTTCTTAAAATAGCGCACCCTAAACGAAGATTGGTTTTTACGTTAAACAGGTCTGATGATTGTTCGCCGACTATATCTGCCCACAGCACCATAATTTGCATATAGCCTCGCGCTCCCGCCGATGAAATGGCGTATTTCCTAAATTTGCTTTCAACCCGGATAACGGCCAATACCAGATCGGGGTCTAGTCCTGAGCGTTTGGCCTCATAGTAAATGGTTCGCAGCAATTCGTGGCGTAACTGATCGTGGCGTAGTCGTTCCGCTAACGCTTTGTTATGTGCCATTAATCCTACGAGTACCCGTTCTGATTTATTTAACCACTGGCTTTCCGGTGCATCTATTACCCCGCTTTGGTGGGAGGTATCAGCTAGGTGAGCATCCAACGATTTTATTTGTAGTTTGATAACACTTTCCGGGGTTACTGTTGCTTGCGCGGACTGTGCCAGTAGTAAAAGTAGAATGCCTGTCAGTGTTTTCATCGTTGCTGGATTTGATTGATTTTTATGTTTTGGTTTATGGTTAGGGTATTGGGTATTGGGCACTGGTTTTTATGGTCGATATAGAGGGTTTCATTGGTAATCTGGTATTCGCCCGTTTCATTTTTTGCAAATATCACCTTATAGTTGTTGTCCCAATAACAGCGTGTTTGCGAATACCTCTGCGCGGATATCTCAAGGCTGGTTTTGTTGTCTTGAATGCTAACGTTATGCAGCTCCACAGGTTCTACCGCTGGCTGGCCGCTGTACCAGGA
>JBAQEN010000300.1:0-2999 GCA_049286765.1 Methylococcaceae bacterium | reverse complement strand
CATGCTATCCATGGTATGTTGAAACACAACGAACCTTTTGACAACACCCGTTTTTATGCAATTCCGGAATCTGCAGAATAGTCATAAATCAATGAAATAAGGTTGACTTTAAACAGAGTATCTACTCGTTTATGCCGCCTTGCGTTAAGTGCGAAGGCTCCAACAGTTTTTCCAAGGTCTCCCGGCTCAAACCGGTCATTTCACAAGCCACTTCAATGATAGGCCTGTCTTGTTTGTAGGCGGCTTTGGCCACTTCAGCAGCTTTGGCATAACCGATAATGGGATTTAACGCCGTCACCAGTATCGGGTTTTTTGCCAGTGCCTGTTGCAGGTTATCAGTTCTGACGATAAATCCTGCTATCGCTTTATCGGCAAGCAGCTTAATGACATTGCCCAAAATTTCTATGCTTTGCAGAATATTGTAGGCAATGACAGGCAACATGACATTCAGCTGAAATGTACCGGATTGGCCGGCGATGGTAATAGTCGCATCGTTACCGATAACTTGTGCGGCGACCATCGCGACAGCTTCCGGGATAACCGGATTGACCTTGCCTGGCATAATACTGCTGCCTGGCTGTAACACTGGAAGTTCTATTTCGCCTAAACCGGCAAGCGGGCCGCTGTTCATCCAGCGCAAGTCATTGGCGATTTTCATTAAGCTAACTGCGATGACTTTCAGCTGGCCGGATAATTCAACGATGGCGTCCTGGGCGCTCAGACTTTCAAAAAACGAGTCATTCGGTTTAAAGGGTAATCCGGTCTCAGCGATTAATAGTCTGGCAAATTCCGCCGCAAACCTGGGATGGGCATTAATGCCTGTGCCCACGGCCGTACCGCCCTGAGCCAATTTATAGACTCTGGGTAAAGTTGCATCAATCCGGTCTATGCCATTGCGAATCTGCAAGGCCCAGCCGCCCAGTTCCTGACTCATCCGTACAGGCATCGCATCCATTAAATGGGTACGCCCGGTTTTAGTGACGTTATCTAATGAGGCGGCTTTTTGTTCTATCGTCTCTGCAAGATGGAATAATGCGGGTATCAGGATTTTTTGGCACTCAAGCGCCGCACTAACGTGAATAGCTGTTGGGATCACATCATTACTGCTCTGCCCCCTATTAACGTCATCATTCGCACTGACAGTTTTACCGAGCGCGCGTGTCGCCAGATTCGCCAGCACTTCATTGACGTTCATATTTGTGCTGGTGCCGGACCCGGTTTGAAATACATCAATGGGAAATTGTTGTAAGTGCTGTCCTTCGATAATATGTTGAGCCGCTTGAATAATGGCGTTACCTTTCGAAATATCAAGTTCGCCCAAGTCCATATTGACTTTTGCCGCTGTTTTTTTAATCAATGCAATGGTTTTGATAAAAGCAGGTGGCAAGGTTAAACCGCTAACGGGAAAATTATTGATAGCCCGCTGCGTTTGTGCGCCATACAGCGCATCTGACGGAACTTCCAGCTCGCCCATACTGTCTTTTTCAATTCTATGGTTTTCAGTCATTGTTTAAATCGATAATAAATTCTTTAACTTGCATGTGGTCGAACGGCCATCCCAGCTCTTTTTGGGTTTCAGTATCATATAAAACCGGGATTCGAATTGCGTATTGTGTTTGCCATTGCTCAAATTCTGCAATATCAATGATTTCAAACGATTTATCGAGGCGGTCTGACAAACAATCCTGTATAATTTCTTTAGCCTGTTCACAAAGATGACAGGCGGAAGTTCCAAGGAGTAACAATCGCATTGTTAATGTTTAGTCAGTTTATCTAAATAACCCATTAGTAGGGCAGAGATTACCAGCGTTAAATGGATAAGAACGTACCACATTAATTTATCATTTGAGGTTGCGTTGATGTTCATAAAAACTTTTAGCAATTGAATCGATGAAATCGCGACAATAGATGCGGCCACTTTTAACTTTAACGATCCGTAATCATGTGTTCCCAGCCATTCCAGCTTCTCAGCCGTGTGGCAAATATCCATTTGCGAAACAAAGTTTTCATAACCGCTAAACATGACAATGACGATTAGGCTCCCGACCAGCGTAAGATCAATCAGATTAAGTATCGTCAAAATCAAGTCTGCTTCAGCCACTGCAAAAATATGAGGGAGAAAATGGTAAAGCTCCTGAAAGAACTTCACAGAAAGCGCCAATAACGCCAGACTCAAGCCAATATAAATTGGCGCTAATATCCAGCGGCTGGCATACATCATTCTTTCCAGTGACTGTTCTATCTTCTCTTGTGTTGCCATCTGTATTGTCAGTAATTGTCTTTTTATGTCAATGATGCAAATGTGCCGCTAACCAGCGCACAGCGACTTCTTCCGCTATGCCTTTCCGCCGGGCATAATCCTGCAATTGGTCTCTATCTATTTTGCCGACATTAAAATATTGTGCTTCAGGATGTGAAAAATACCAGCCGCTGACCGCCGATGCCGGATACATCGCATAACTTTCGGTAAGTTCTATACTGGTATTTTCAGTCACATTCAGCAATTCAAACAACTTGCCTTTTTCAGTATGATCGGGACAGGCTGGGTAACCCGGCGCAGGGCGTATGCCTTGATAAGCTTCCTTGATTAACTGCTCAGCATCGTGCGCTTCGTCTTTGGCGTAACCCCAGTAGTCTTTTCTAACTGCTTCGTGCATATATTCGGCAAACGCTTCTGCCAGCCGGTCAGCCAGCGCTTTCAGCATGATGGCGCTGTAATCATCATGGTCCTGTTCAAATTCATGCAATTTTTCCTCGATACCTATGCCGGTAGTAACAGCGAAGGCGCCAATGTAATCAGCCTTTCCGCTATCAACCGGCGCAATAAAATCAGAAAGGCAGTAATTGGGTTTGCCTGGGGCTTTCACGTTCTGCTGCCGTAAATGATGTAAGGTTTCCCGTTTTTGTTGACGGGTATCGTCCAGATAAACCACAACATCATCACCATCACTATTGGCCGGAAAAAATCCGATAACAGCGCGTGCAGTTAACCATTGCTC
>JBAQEN010000299.1:0-1751 GCA_049286765.1 Methylococcaceae bacterium | reverse complement strand
GGCTGGAAAAAGGTTACCGATGCGGTTCACACGAAAGGCGGGCGTATTTTCCTGCAGCTTTGGCATGTCGGACGAATTTCTCATCCTGGATTACAGCCTATCGGAGAACTGCCTGTCGCGCCATCGGCTATCAAACCCGCCGGACAGGTGTTTGTGGGCGACCAAGGGCTTTGCGACTTTGTAACGCCTCGCGCCCTTGAGTTGGCTGAGATTCCAGGCATCATTGAACAATACCGCCATGCGGCAAGCTGTGCCCTGCAAGCCGGATTCGATGGCGTGGAAATTCACAGCGCCAATGGCTATTTGCTGGATCAGTTTTTGCGGGATGGAACGAACCACCGCTCGGATACCTATGGCGGGTCTATCGCCAATCGAGCACGACTGCTGTTTGAAGTAACTGAAGCGGTTTGTAACGTTTGGGGCAGTCAGCGGGTTGGTGTGCGTTTATCACCCTTGCAACCGTTCAATGACATGCGGGATTCCAATCCAAAAGCGACTTTCAGTTACGTAGTCGAGCAACTTAACCGTTTCAATCTGGCTTATTTACATGTCACCGAAATGGGGAAGGAAGCGCCCGGCGTTGCTGGCGAGGCATTTGACCTCAATGAGTTGCGGCCTTTGTTCAATGGCACTTACATGACCAATGCCGGTTATGATTTTGAAAAGGCCAACACAGCCATAGCGGAAAACCATGCTGACCTGATCGCCTTTGGCGTATTGTTCATCGCCAATCCTGATTTGCCAAAACGCTTTGCCCGTAACGCCACGTTGAACAGACCAGATCCCAGCACTTTCTATGAAGGTGGCGCCAAAGGGTTTACGGATTATCCTTTTGCAAGTGACTAAACGCTGGATTTCTTGAATGTTAGCGATGGCAACTCTGCCATCGCTAAAGACGCTATAAGCAGCTATCAACCTGTTTTACAGTAAATCCAGGATTAGCTTTCTGCAACTTATTTAGACTTTTCAGTGCCTTGCCATTACTCTTAACCTGAGCATATCTTTGAGTTTTGGTTTTATACCTGGCTTTAACTTCCACCTTAATTCCTCTGGCAAGCATCCGGCTTTGTTGCATTAACGCCCTGTTTTCATTTTTAAACACGCCTATTGAAATCTGCCCTTTATCCCCCCCCGTTCTAAATAACCAAAGATCATTTATGCCGTTATCTTTGAGCATTTGAACATTAGCTTCGGACTCCATTAAGGTTTTTGCAGCTGGATAATAGACCAGGTAAGAACTGATTGTCTGCTCATCTCGGCTAAACGACTGAATAGCACCCTCAGCAACACTTAATTGATTTCGCCAAGCCGCATAGCCGTCATCAGTAAAAGGTCCTGCTTCGTAACAGACAGTTGGAGTTTTCTCGCTGATTTTAGAGTTTTCTTCGACTTTTTCAACTTGTACTATAGACGCTGTTTTTTCTAAAATTGCCGTATTGAGACCGTGCTGTTCCAGCGGTAATAATTTATTTTCTACTACTTTTTGTTTCTGCTCAACCGGATTCAACATAGCTTCAGGACTAGTAATAATCTCAGTTATGACGTTTTGAAGGGGCCGCCGTTTATTGTCCAGTGAATCTAAAACTGAAGGAAATATTGCTGTTCCAGGTTCCGGAGAATCCTTTTTCAGCTCACTGACCAGTAAAATCGGCTCCTGATCTATATGAGCATTTTGTTGTGAAGCTTCGATAACCGGAACAAAAGCGCCTTTATTGTATTCCCACATAAACAACGAAACATTAGCCAATGCC
>JBAQEN010000298.1:0-1618 GCA_049286765.1 Methylococcaceae bacterium | reverse complement strand
AGAAAGTAGAAAAAGCAAAAGGGAGTATCGTAATAATGGACAGTGGAAATATCGGCCTAAACAAGTGGTTGCTAAGACGTTCATTCGAAGACAATAAAAGGTCAAAGTTTAACATGGCGGCTTTGGTAGAAGCTTAGATTTAGCTGTATTGGAACCGTGAACAAAACTCTAGCTGGTTGAGACTCGAACACAGACACTCAAGATGGATTCTGCCGCATTAAGTTCAGAAGACTAAAGTGCTTATACTCATAAGTACGAATGATCGGTGTGAAAAAAATGCTCGATACTAAAAGCAGCGATTTACAGCAGATTTAATCTAGGCTGAATATAACACCTGAAAAACATGTTTAAAAACCAGTTTTTGCCCGCTTTTAAACAACTTGCCGAGGGGTGGTCGACTCTCGACCCTGACGATCAATGTTCAAGATCACGGAACCCGCGACTCACAATGGACCCGAAAGAAACTCCGGATGTTAGTTGATAAAACTATTTAATCTAACTTGTAGATTGAAAATGATCGGCTACTATTAACTAGGATAATGGCCATTAACAAGATATTACAAAGTTAGTAATCATTGTCAGGCTATTGCGTTCATCACTTGTGCTTGCGTATTCAACTTCATTCTAATCATTCTTTTTTAAGGAACCACCTCATGAACAAATCGGAACTCATCAATGCTATCGCTGAACAGGCAAATTTAAGCAAAGCAGACGCAGGTCGTAGCTTGGATGCCTTGATCAAAACCATCGAAACCACTATAAAAGCCGGAGATAGCATTACCTTGGTAGGTTTTGGCACTTTTGCTGTTAAGGAAAGAGCAGAGCGTACCGGCCGTAATCCACAAACCGGTCAGGAAATCACTATTGCGGCGGCCAAAGTTCCTTCCTTTAAACCTGGTAAAGGCTTGAAGGAAGCTGTTAATGGATAACGACTGGGGGTAAGTGACGTCAAGATTCTTTATTAGCAGGTTCCAGACACATGATTATGCAAAGCTGAAGAATAGTTGAAACAGCATTAGCTAAGTCAGATTTTGCTGGTCAATTGTTTGACGAATTGGGTAACAAATGTGTAGCAAAGGACGTGATAGCGTTTTTTTGAAGAAATAAAGGCGACTTTAGAACAGGGTAAGCTGGTAAAAATTTCAGGATTTGGCAAATTTGCACTCTGCGATAAAGTCGGCCGTCCGGGTATAGAAACTCCAAAACAGGCGAAGAAATTCCGATCACGGCCGGGCTTGATGTGACATTCAGAGCAGGTCAAAAACTGAAAGTGTAGTTAAGATCACTCTGATTCGAATCATGCAACTAATGAAAATTAATTTAAGAGGTGGGGAGCTATTATGACTGAAGTATTGTTTATATTAATTGTTATTTTTATTGCATATGTCATTTATGTGGCGGTGAGCAAACAAAAAACAACATCTCCTTCCCCAGCTAGTCAGGTAGAGCCTGAGAAGCCTGTAGCGGCCGTTATACGATCAATACCTCGGTCAACTCCCAAAAATGAAAAAGTAGCTTCAGAAAAATCGGTTGCTTCAGCTACCAGTAAACCTGAGCCTGCTACTGCATCACAGGATGCTGGAAAACGAGGAATAAAAGATCCGAAAACAGGCGAAGT
>JBAQEN010000297.1:0-4200 GCA_049286765.1 Methylococcaceae bacterium | reverse complement strand
GGTGAGCGGATCATCAGCGATATGCACAGGTAGACCGGTTTCTTCGGAAATCAGGCGATCAATATCTTTCAATAACGCGCCCCCGCCGGTTAAATAGATGCCGCGGTTGGCAACATCTGATCCAAGTTCAGGCGGGGTTTGTTCCAGAGCCAGTTTTACGGCGCTGACTATGCCGGACAGCGGTTCTTGCAAGGCTTCCAGAATTTCATTGCTGTTTAAGGAAAAACTGCGTGGTACGCCTTCCGCCAGATTGCGGCCTTTAACTTCTATTTCTAGAACCTCGTTGCCTGGATAAGCAGTGCCGATTTCCAGTTTTATTCTTTCGGCTGTCGCTTCGCCAATTAAGGTACCGTAGTTTCTGCGGACATAATTGATGATGGCATCATCAAACCGGTCGCCGCCGATACGGACAGAGTTTGAATAGACTATGCCGTTTATCGATATGATTGCCACTTCAGAGGTGCCGCCGCCAATATCAAGCACCATTGAGCCACACGGCTCATTGACCGGTAAACCAGCGCCAATAGCTGCCGACATCGGCTCTTCGATTAAATAAACCTCGCGTGCGCCAGCCATTGCAGCCGATTCCCGAATAGCGCGGCGTTCCACTTGTGTTGAACCGCAAGGCACACAGATTAAAATCCGCGGGCTGGGGCGTAAGAATTTGCTTTTATGGACTTTTTCAATAAAAAATCGCAACATCCGCTCGGTAACAGCGAAGTCAGCGATTACACCGTCTTTCAATGGGCGGATAGCAGTGATATTACCGGGTGTGCGCCCCAACATTTGCTTTGCTTCAAGACCAACAGCAACAATGGCTTTAGCGCCACGAACCTTGTCTTCCTTGATGGCAACAACCGAGGGTTCATTAAGTACAATTCCCTGCCCCGGAATGTATATCAATGTGTTAGCGGTTCCAAGGTCTATCGACAGATCGTTGGAGAAAAGGCCGCGAAATCTTTTGAACATTTTTACCTGTTTCCTTTTGGAACTAAAAATGCCACTACTTTATCAATCAAGCGGGTATTTGAGCAAGATATAACTGGCTTATTTGTAGTAATATAGTTCTCATAGCTGAAGAATACGTTAAACAAAGGTGAAAGACGAAAGACACAAGCCGCAAGGAGCGTGTTTTTAGTCCTACTCTGTCCACCTTTCTTATTGACTTTTATGGGGTAAAAAATGTCGTTAACGACGGATGAAGTGAAAAAAATTGCGCATTTGGCGCGATTAGGGATAGACAAAGATGATATTGAGTCTTATGCAAGGGATTTATCAGGGATACTGGATTTGATGAACCGGATGAGTGAGTTAAATACCGACAACATCGAGCCGATGGCCCACCCAATGGATCAAGTACAGCGTTTGAGGGATGATGTGGTTACTGAGCAGGATAGTCACGAAAAATTTCAGGCTATCGCTCCACAAGTAGAAGCCGGGCTCTATTTAGTACCGAAAGTCATCGAATAAGGGGAATCCACACAATGCACAACAAAACTATCACGCAATTAGCTCATGGTTTGCGCTCCGGTGAATTTTCCAGCGTGGAACTGACGCAGGCGTTTTTACAACGAATCAAACAATATCAAGAGCTGAATGCCTACATAACCATCAATGAAGATTTAGCGTTGCGGGATGCTAAAGCCGCCGATATTCGGCTTGCTAATGAAAGCCCGGAACTTCTGGCGGGCATACCCATCGCGCAAAAAGACATTTTTTGTACGGAAGGCGTTAAAACCACTTGCGGTTCTAAAATGCTGGATAATTTTATTGCTCCGTACAATGCCACCGTGGTGGAAAAATTTAACCAGGCTGGCGCGGTGATGCTGGGAAAGCTTAATATGGATGAGTTTGCGATGGGTTCATCCAATGAAACCAGTTTTTACGGCGCAGTCAAGAATCCCTGGGATATTAATACCGTACCGGGCGGTTCGTCCGGCGGTTCAGCGGCCGCTGTAGCGGCGCGGCTGGCAGTTTGCGCCACCGGTACGGATACCGGTGGCTCGATCCGGCAACCGGCTGCTTTATGTGGTATTACCGGTTTAAAGCCAACTTACGGGCGTGTTTCCCGCTACGGCATGATTGCTTATGCGTCCAGTCTGGATCAAGGCGGACCCATGACCCGTAGCGCTGAAGATGCGGCCATAATGCTGCAAGCAATGGCGGGATTTGATGAAAAAGACTCGACCAGCGTCGATCTACCTGTGCCTGATTATAGGACGGGCCTGAATAACTCTATTGCAGGTCTGAAAATCGGTTTGCCCAAAGAATTTTTTGGCGAAGGTTTAAACAGCGATGTGGCAGCAACTCTTGAAACAGCTGTCAATGAATACCGTAAACTGGGTGCGGAAATCAAGGAAATAGCAATGCCTAACCTTAACCTGGCCATTCCTGCCTATTATGTCATTGCTCCTGCTGAATGCTCTGCCAACTTATCGCGTTTCGATGGCGTACGTTATGGTTATCGTTGCGAAAACCCGCTGGATTTAACCGATTTGTACACACGCTCGCGCGGCGAAGGCTTCGGCAAGGAAGTAAAGCGCCGTATTCTCATGGGTACGTATGCATTATCTGCGGGCTATTACGATGCGTATTATATTAAAGCGCAAAAAATACGCCGTTTAATCAGTGAAGACTTCAAAAATGCTTTAGCGCAGGTTGATGTGGTTATGGGGCCGGTAACGCCTACTACCGCCTTTGGCATCGGTGAAAAAATCGGCAATCCGATTGAAATGTATTTGTCGGATATTTATACCATTGCTATCAACCTTGCCGGTGTGCCTGCGATGTCAATCCCCGCCGGCTTTGTCAAAGGTAAGCCGGTAGGTTTGCAAATTATCGGCAATTATTTTGCCGAAGACCGGTTGTTGAACATTGCTCATCAGTATCAGCAAGTCACCGGTTGGCATTTACAATCCCCCAAAGGTTTTGAGTAAGGAGCGAACAAATGGAATGGGAAACAGTTATTGGCCTGGAAATTCATACCCAACTGGCCACCAAATCGAAAATTTTTTCCGGCGCTCCTACCGCTTATGGCGCCGCCCCCAATACTCAAGCCTGTGCAGTTGATTTAGGCTTGCCCGGCGTTTTGCCGGTATTAAATGAAGAAGCCGTGCATAAAGCAGTCATTTTTGGCATGGCAACTGACGCGGAAATTACGCCTTATTCGGTTTTTGCCAGGAAAAATTATTTTTACCCGGATTTACCCAAGGGTTATCAAATCAGTCAAATGGAATTGCCAATAGTCGGCCGGGGACATTTGGAAATAGAAGTCGATGGGATAAGCAAACGCATAGGCATCACCCGCGCCCATCTCGAAGAAGACGCCGGTAAATCGCTGCATGAGGATTTTCACGGCTTGACCGGTATTGATTTAAACCGGGCTGGTACGCCGCTGCTGGAAATTGTCTCCGAACCGGATATGCGCTCGGCAAAAGAAGCCGTCGCTTACATGAGAAAGCTGCATGAACTGGTGCGCTATCTGGATATTTGCGACGGCAATATGCAGGAAGGGTCGTTCCGCTGCGATGCCAACGTGTCGGTGCGTCCGAAAGGCCAGAAAGAATTTGGCACTCGAGCAGAAATTAAAAATATCAACTCGTTCAAGTTCGTCGAGAAAGCCATCAATCATGAAATCGGGCGCCAGATTGAGCTGATAGAGAATGGCGGCAGAGTTATTCAGGAAACCCGTTTGTATGATTCCGTCAAGGATGAAACGCGCTCGATGCGCAGCAAGGAAGAGGCGAATGATTACCGCTATTTTCCTGACCCGGACTTGTTACCCGTCTTTATTAGTGAAGATTACAAGGCGCTGGTAAAAACGCAATTACCTGAATTACCGCAGGCAAAAAAGCACCGTTTTAAAGATCAATATGCTCTGGATGAAGAAAATGCGGCTATTCTCACCTATTCTTGCCAGTTGGCTGATTATTTCGAAGCAGTGCTTAAAGAATCGGGCTGTGAAGCAAAGCTATGCTCCAACTGGATAACAGGCGAGCTTTCTGCCGCACTCAATAAAGCCGGATTGGAGATTACCGCGTCACCTGTTAGCGGCAAACGCCTGGCGGGTTTGTTGGCGCGCATCAACGACAACACTATTTCCGGAAAAATCGCCAAGCAAGTGTTTGAAGAAATGTGGCAAAGCACCGCCTCAGCTGATGAAATAATTGCCGCAAAAGGCTTGAAGCAAATCACTGATAC
>JBAQEN010000296.1:0-4580 GCA_049286765.1 Methylococcaceae bacterium | reverse complement strand
CTTCACATTCAATTTGTAACTCTAGCAGATTAAACTAAATTAAAGCTGACAACGACAGTCAATTATCGACACGGACGGTGGATGTATATTTGAGTTTAGATTACGCAGATAACGCTTAAACCAGCCGCGTCATATGCGCACAGCTACATTCCACTTGACACTTCCAGTTTGCTTGTCAAGTCTATGCTGAATATTTTAGGCAGGGTTAAACTCTACTGATTTTTTAGGATCATGTGGTCTTGAATATAAGCTTCCCTTGTTGAGCCTCCATTTAGTTTTTATTCTGCAATTCCGTAGGCTTTAGGCTCATGCCGGAAAACAACGTATTCGCCGGTTAGTCTTTACTCTTCAGTTCGACAGCGAAAAATTAGTTAATTTCTTGCGTAACTTACGCTGAAAAATTACCTGATATAAGTTTTCGACATCCATATTTGTTCATTCATTTGAAAAAGAGCCGAGAACATCATTATTAATAATTTAAGTCACAAAGGCTTATAGAGGGCACTGAATTCCTAAACTTTAGTAGTGAAAATATCAGCATGAATTTAATCGAATTGAATAGGTGGATTTCCGGTTTGGCAACCGTATCAGGAGCGGCTGTGATGGATAATGCAGTTTTTATGAGGTAAATACGTGCCATTTGCATAACAGTACCTGTGGTTGCAAATGGCGCATAATTTGAGTGAAGTGTAATCAATACAGTTCTGTTAAAAGCTTAACCACCCCGAGCCGAATGAAGTGGCAAAAACGAGGCTGACTATAGTCATTAGCTTAATCAAAATATTTAGAGACGGGCCACTGGTATCTTTGAATGGATCGCCGACAGTGTCGCCAACTACTGCTGCTTTGTGGGCATCTGAGCCTTTACCGCCGTATTGCCCGGTCTCAATCCATTTCTTTGCGTTGTCCCATGCACCACCTGCGTTTGCCATCATCACCGCCAGCAAAAAGCCCGAAGACATGGTACCGACTAGGAGACCGGCGAGGGCTTCTTTCCCTAGAATAAAGCCAACAACCAACGGTACAACGACTGCCAATGAGCCCGGCAAGATCATTTCACGCAGGGCACTTTCGGTACTGATGGCGACACAGGTTTTGTAGTCGGGTTCTCCTGTACCTTCCATCAAGCCCGGAATTACGTTGAACTGGCGACGTACCTCGAAGACAATCTCGTGGGCAGCCTTGCCGACAGCCATCATAGTAAGTGCCGAAAAAAGATACGGCATCATAGCGCCAATTAAAATCCCCGGAAGCATTGTTGGCCCCAGAATATTCAGATTATCAATTTTTGCTGCTGTAACATAAGCTGCCAATAATGCTAGCGCAGTCAATATAGCGGAACCAATGGCAAAACCTTTACCTGTAGCGGCTGTAGTATTGCCCAGACTATCCAGAGCATCGGTACGATGACGCACTTCGCTAGGCAAGTGACTCATTTCGGCTATGCCTCCCGCATTATCTGCAACAGGGCCATACGCATCAGTAGCCAGCGTAACACCCAGTGTGCTTAACATGCCAACGCCAGCTACTGCGACAGCGTAAAGACCGGCGGTAATCGTGCCGTCGGCTTTATAACCCAGCCATATGCTGAGCAGAATAGCCACCGCAACAATCAACACGGGCAATACTGTGCTCATCATGCCGACTGCTAAACCTTGAATAATGGTTGTTGCGGCGCCGGTTTGCGTCGCATTAGCAATAGCTTGTGTTGGTTTGTCGGTGTACGAAGTGAAGTATTCAGTTGCATAAGCAATGGCATTTCCGGCGACCAAACCGACTACAATAACTAGCCAATAGTTAACGCTGACACCCGATAATAATACTGCCAGCAAAGAAAGTCCCAATATCACGACCGAAGCCCCCCAAATGGAACGGCGCAGAGCCGCCAACAGATCATCAAGACTGGCATTTTCACTAATCTTTGCTACTTGCTTCCTTAAAAAATGGGCGATGCGGCCAGTAACCGACGTGTCCTCATAGGTGCTGGCAAGGGTAACGTCCTGTTCTTCGCCAATCACCATATAAATACCAAAAAGGCTGGAAATAACACCTACTGAAGCAACCAGAAAGGGAAGCCCTATAAAAGCGGCTCCTGAATCAGAACCCAATGCCGCACCCAGCGTTGCAGCGGCAATTATGGAGCCGCTATAGCTTTCAAACAAGTCTGCACCCATACCTGCGACATCCCCAACATTGTCGCCGACATTATCGGCAATAACCGCTGGATTGCGTGGATCATCTTCAGGAATTCCCTTTTCGACCTTACCAACAAGATCAGCGCCAACATCGGCCGCTTTGGTGTAGATGCCGCCGCCGACTCGGGCAAACAGCGCTATACTGCTGGCGCCAAAGCCAAACCCGGTGATATAGGTCATCTGGGCAGGATTGCCGTTAAATATCAAATACAAGACAGTCATGCCAATGAGACTAAAGCTTACCACAGCCATGCCCATAATCGCGCCGCTGCCAAAGGCAA
Organism: Methylococcaceae bacterium; assembly: GCA_049286765.1. Taxonomy (GTDB): domain Bacteria; phylum Pseudomonadota; class Gammaproteobacteria; order Methylococcales; family Methylomonadaceae; genus JAGXGJ01. Next base: position 2,104 of record JBAQEN010000296.1, on the reverse strand, counting down.
CGCGTAAACCTTCATGCAGACCGCGACTGGCAGCAGCAGCAGTGCGAACGTTGGCACGCACCGCCACATACATTCCCAAATAGCCCGCCCCCGCAGATGCAATCGCGCCAACGACAAAACAAAGTGCGGTTTGCCACTGCAAAAAGGTGGAAATAATCGTAGCAACAATAGCCACGAAAATCGCTATAACACGATATTCGCGAGTTAAAAAAGCGGATGCTCCCTCTTGAATAGCCACTGCAATTTTGCGCATTGCGGCAGTACCCTGATCATAACTTAGAACGCGCTGCGTTTGCCAAATTACAAATCCGACGCCAACGATACCCATTAATAATGCGATAACAACCGATGCAGATGTTTGTAACATCATAAATCCTCTCCCTACCCTTATATTTAAGTTTTTATTATTGTTGTAAAGCCTAGGCGATTTCCGGCAAAGAATGTACCCAGCCTACTGGTTTTTTGCTTATTTTCTGCGTGGTAAAAATAGCTACATAGCTCGCTACGCGCCTATTTTTCGCCTTGAAAATGAACAAAAATCCTTCGTAATCCGGGTATATTCATTCTTGGATATCGCCTTAACTAAATTTAATGAAATAGCGATTAACTCGATCAAAAAATTATTTTTTTATAGTTCTCGACCCTACCCGGTCATATCCAGTCAATTATCACGCTGAATTTTCCAGGATGACGGTCAGTTCATCGATTCATGATTTCACAAACCATCGCGCAGGTTACTGAAAAGTGAGTATAACTACAATAAAAAATAATACATTGAACGATGCGCCGGATCGGAAACTTGGGTTTAACCGCCATTTTCCGAAAGTTGCGGTATTTCGGGCATCCATCGTAGATAGTGTTATTCATTGTGCATGGGCATGAAATACATAGGCAAAACTGGCTTACCTGAGATCCGGAAAATGATGATAAAGAGATACAGACTGTATGCTATCTCTAAACGAGGATAGCTTATTTCAACTTTGTCAGATTAATGCCCGGGCTGCTCGTCTTACCCTCCGGAAAGAGCTTATTTATTGCTATGGGTGGCAGCTCAAAACCATCCATGGAGTCGGGATTTCGGCATAAATCTGTCAGGAACTGATTTACGTTAATTTGAAGGGCATGGCAGGATAGCTTGACATGACCCGTTAGAGCGTGCGCGAATCCATGCAGCAATGACAATCTCGGAAAATATAGATCATGTAATCTGACAAAGTAGAATTAAATCGACCTATGAAATTTTGCATAAAACCACTTCAATATAAAAGGAGGCAGCAGCGTGGTTAGCGCAATGACTATGATCATGCCGGCATAAATTTCATTTGTGAAAATTTGGCTTTGCCTGCCTAACTCGGCAAAAATCAAACCGATCTCGCCTCTTGGCACCATCGCCAAACCGATTGCCCAGCGTTGCAACCACTCCCCTTTAATAAATAGAGGACTAAGAATTTTTCCTGCCACTGCAACCAGAAACATGCTCGAAGAAAACACCCAGACAAAAGGTGAGCTCCAGTCTATTTCACGCAGATTCAGGGATAAGCCGACGGTGACAAAAAAAATGGGTGTAAACAAATGAATGATGGGTTTCATTTGCGCTTCAACTTCATGAGCAAAGCTGCTGTCAGTGGCTAAAAACGCGCCGAATGGAAGATAGAAACGGCGCGACAAAGCCAGTCCCGCCGTAAAACCGCCCAGTAATTGCGGCGCGCCAACTTCGTGTGCAAGCCAGGCAAAGAACAGCATCAGCGAAACAATCATACTGGGAATTAGGCCCGGCACCTCACTGGCAGTATGCAAACGATGGATGATGAAAGAAATTAATTTTGCGGCTAATGGGGCCAGAAAGAAAAAAGTAAGCAGAGAAAACAATACTGTTCCGGCATTGAGCAGGTTGATTCTTCCTTCCAGGGAAAACTCATATAATAATGCAAGTAAAACCACACCAAGGATATCGTCCAGCACCGCCGCGCCCAATACGATTTGTCCCTCGGTTGAATCCTGGCGCTTAAGATCCGCCAGAACTCTCAATGTTATGCCGATACTGGTTGCTGTCAGCGTCCCGCCTATAAACAGAGCCGTCAGCAGAGGCAGTCCAAAAAACCAA
>JBAQEN010000295.1:0-5264 GCA_049286765.1 Methylococcaceae bacterium | reverse complement strand
TGCAGGCGGAAGTATGGATACGACCTTGTGATTCTGTTTCAGGCACTCGTTGTACGCGGTGTGCGCCGGATTCAAATTTTAATTGTGAATACACATCACGCCCGGAAACACGCAAAATAACCTCTTTGTAGCCGCCGTGGTCGCCCAGGCTTTCGCTGATAATTTCTGTTTGCCAGCCTTTTCTTTCGGCATAGCGTTGATACATGCGGCTTAGGTCGCCTGAGAAAATCGCAGCTTCATCACCGCCTGTTCCTGCGCGTATTTCCAGGAAAATGTTGCGATTATCGTTGGGATCTTTGGGCAGTAACAATACCTGTAATTCATGATCCAGTGTTTCTATCAGGGATTCAGCTTCATTGACTTCTTCTTTGGCTAATTCTCTTAATTCGGGGTCGTTATCATTGGCCATTTCCCTGGCTGAGGCGTGCATTTCCAATGCTTGTTCATAGCGTTTGTAACAATCAACCAATGGGCCGATTTGGGCATATTCCTGGCTCAGGGTGCGAAATTTGTTTTGATTACTCTGTACTTCAGGTTCTGAAAGTAAGGCGGCGATTTCGTCATAACGTTCGCAGAGGTTTTCCAGTTTAACTTGTATCGAGTGTTTCATTGAGATTTAGTTAATTTAAAAATTTCGCGGGCAGCGGCAATCAAATCGTGGCGTTCATTTTCGGCAGCGGCTCTGATTTGGGTGCTGGGCGTATGAATGAGTTTGTTGGTCAAACTATGAGCGAGCCGATTAATGGCCTCTTCGGCGGGAACGCCTTTTTTCAATAACGCCAGGGCTTTTTGTAAAGCTTCATCGCGGGATTGTTCGGCTTGATGGCGGTAATCGCGAATCGTGGATTGTGCGCCTTGAGCGCGTAACCAAGCTAAAAAATAATCAACCTGAGTGTCAATTATTTCTTCGGCCTGTTCTGCTGCAAGCCGGCGCGAGTTCATGTTCTGATCTATTGTGTGTTGCAAATCGTCCACGGTATAAAGATAGACATCGCCAAGTTGTTCAACTTCGGCTTCAATATCACGCGGTACAGCAAGATCTACCATAAACATCGGCTTGTGTTTACGTTTTTTAAGTGCGCTTTCCACGCGGCCTTTGCCCAGTATCGGTAATTGACTGGCTGTTGAAGAAATAACAATGTCAGCTTCAGCCAGATGTATGGGTAATTCGGATAGAGCGATTGCATAACCGTTAAACTGCGTTGCCAGCGTGTGCGCTTTATAGTAGGTGCGGTTGGCGATAATGAGGCGGCCTATGCCTTGTTGGGTTAAATGTCTTGCAGCCAATTCTATAGTTTCACCTGCGCCTATCAGCAGAGCGGTCTGCTCGCTGAGTTTATCGAAGATTTGTTGCGCCAGTTGCACGGCGGCAAAGGCTACCGATACGGGACTTGAACCAATAGCGGTATCGGTACGTACTTTTTTGGCGGCAGTAAATGTATGCTGAAAAAGTCTACCCAAACGTTTGCCTAAAGTGCCTGCATCATAAGCGGCCTGATAGGCGGTTTTCATTTGCCCGAGAATTTGCGGTTCGCCCAAAATCATCGAGTCCAGGCCACAAGCGACTCTAAAAATATGGCGGCACACTGACCTGTCCGTATGGCAATACAGGAAGGGGGTGAAATCCGCGGGATTGATCTGTTTGCTTTGAGCAACCCAGTCAATCAGAACTTGTTGGTTACTTGTGCTTGATGTGCAGTAAAACTCGGTGCGATTACAGGTTGAAAGAATGGCGGCTTCATTGATTTCCTTGAGGCGCCATAACTCTTTTAACGATGATTCCAGTATGTCTGCAGGGAATGACAGGCGTTCACGGATGGAAACCGGTGCGTTATTGTAATTAATGCCTACGGCAAGAAGCGTCATGATATTAATGGTTAAAAGTGTATATTCAAGTTACTTATTGTGCAGATGCACAAGGAAATTATTTTTTGTCCTGTGTCTGCAACCTTAAGCCAGATTGTATAACATATAATTGGATCTGATGATTTTTGACAAAATACCCCTATATTATGTAGCTGTATTCTAAGAAATATAAAGACTTTATCCAAATGGAATAAATCAGCTGTCTAAATCAACGGGTTTTTCTGATAATCTATAGTGATAGTGCATTGAATAAAAAATATAGGATTTTGTGTGTTAATTTTTAGAGTGTTCTCAGTAATAGCCATCGCGTTGCTTAATAGTTGCGCTAATTCGCCTGCAAAACCCAGTGAGCAGAAACAATCTGTCGCGCCTGTTAAAATAGCAGAGTCGGAAGCAAAAACTCAACAAAAAGAAGTAAAAACATCAATTGATCCAGATGTGCTATTTATGCTGTTGACGGCGGAGCTAGCCGGACAACGAGGGCAATATGATATTGCCCTTGAAGGTTATATGGAAGCCGCCAAGCGTGTGCATGATCCACGGTTTGCTGAAAGGGCGGCAATGATTGCAATGTACATGAAAGACAGCAATAAAACTAATGAGGCTGTGGCTTTATGGCTGCGTCAGGATCCAAAAAACCAGACAGCAAGAAAAATTGCTGCGTTATAGGCATTGAGAGCTGGAAATAAGCAGGCTGCTGTTGAACACTTAAATGTATTGCTTAAGGTTGATCCTTCCGGTTTCGAAAATGCGGTGCTTGAATTAGCCAATTTATCTCAAAAGGACGATAAGGTAGCGCTTCTTTACGATGTTCTGGAGGCTTTGTTGTCACAGCATCCGGATAAGGCTGAGATATATTTTATGCAGTCATTGTTGGCTATGCAGATGAAAGACAAAAATCTGGCTGAAAAAAATATTCAACTAGCTTTGAGGGTGAAACCGGACTGGGATAAGGCGCTGATTTTTCAAGCTCAGATAGCGGTATTTTCAAGCGACTTTACTACAGCAAAAAAACTGTTAAAAGAAGCATCGAATAAGTATCCGGATAATAACAAAATTAAAAAACTGTATGCGCAGGTGTTAATAAAAACCGAGGAATATCAGGAAGCCGGCGAGGTATATCAGAGCATGATATTAGCTGATCCCAAAGATATTGAAAATCAATTTGCACTGGGATTGGTCTATCTGCAACTGGAGCAGGATGATCAGGCTGAAGATGTTTTTAAAAAACTGTTGGAACATTCGGACTGGCAGCATCAGGCCAGTTTTTATTTAGGAAAAATTGAAGAAAAGCGTGACCATACGAAAAATGCGCTAGCTTGGTTTGATAAGGTAACAGAAGGGCCTTTAGTTTTTGAATCATCGTTGTCAGCGATTTCTTTGCTGGCAAAAGATAAACAATTTAATGAGGCTAACTATCGGCTAATTACATTACAAACGAAGTTTCCAAAACAAAAGCCGCGTCTGCTTCTGGTTCAGGCAGAGCTGTACAGTCAGCAAAAACAGTATGAACAGGCTTTTAACCTGTTGACGAAGGCATTGGCAGATTCGCCTGATCAAAAAGAGCTGTTGTATACCCGTGCATTAATGGCGGAGCGCATTGGAAAATCAGACATTGTAGAAGCTGATCTGAAGAAAATATTGGCTTTGGATCCTGATAATGTAGAGGCATTAAATGCCTTGGGATATAGTTTGTTAAGCAAGCCAGGGCGCTATCTTGAAGCAGAAAAATATCTTCAGCAGGCAATCAGGCTTCAGCCAAATGAAGCAGTTATCATCGACAGTTATGGCTGGTTGCAGTTTAAATTAGGCAATAATGTAAAGGCCCTGGAGTATTTACAACAGGCGTACCAAAAGCAGCAGGAAAATGAAATAGCGGCGCATCTTGCTGAGGTATTGTGGGTTTTAGGTAGAAAAGATGAGGCTAGAGAGTTATTTAATAAAGCTATTAAAGACGCGCCGGACGATGAATATCTATTGGATTTTCAACGAAGAATTTTGAATGGCGCACAATAGTCATGTTAAGTATTAAAGCAAAGTGGCTAGGCTGGTGGTGTATTTTAGTGATGCTGTCAGCCTGTTCTATCGTCCCTGTAGAGCCGGAAGTTCATTATTCCAAGATAGCAAGGGAGCATCTTTACAAGCTGGAATTATGGTCGTTTGAAGGCCGGTTGGCATTAACCGGAAAAAATGATTCCTGGCCGACATCAAGTATAAACTGGGAGCACAGGCCTGACGATGAGAAAATAAAGTTAGCTGGACCTATGGGGCAGGGCGCTACCGTTATTCATTTGACAGGCGATCTAGTCACGATAGATCGCGGGGATGGACAGGCGCAATCATCAACTCAGCCGGAAGAGTTCATTAACCAACAGTTGGGCATGTTTGTCCCGGTGCGCTCCTTGCGCTATTGGGTCGTGGGCCTGCCTGAGCCGGCCAGCGCATTTGCAGAGACTGCTACAGGTTTTACGCAGGGCGGCTGGTTAATAGAATACAAGCAAATGCAGTCCGTTGATAAGCAGTCCATGCCGCGTAAAATCACAGTCACGAATGAGCAGGTCAAATTAAAATTAATCATAGATCAATGGGTTTTAAATGTCGCAAAAGCACTATAATCAGTCACTATGGGCGGAACAATGGCCTGCACCGGCTAAGTTAAATTTAATGTTACGTATTGTTGGTCAAAAGCCTGATGGTTATCATTTGTTGCAAACGGTGTTTCAATTTATAGATTTATGTGATTGGATAACATTTCACCCTGTTGATGATGGACGCGTATGCTTGCAAAAACCGATTCCAGGTGTGGCAGAGGCAGATGACTTAACGGTTAGGGCAGCGAATCTGTTAAAAACAGAAACAGGATGTGAGTCAGGTGTGCGTATCGCAGTAGCAAAAAACCTGCCTATGGGTGGAGGTCTTGGCGGTGGTAGCTCGGATGCCGCAACCACGTTGGTAATAATTAATGAATTATGGGGTCTGCAGTTATCAAAGGAAAAATTGATGGAACTGGGATTGACTTTAGGTGCCGATGTGCCGGTTTTTGTCTATGGCTATTCAGCATGGGCGGAAGGCGTGGGTGAAAAACTGGAGAAACTCAATATCCCGGAGCGCTGGGTCGTGGTTATCAAGCCTGAGTGTCATGTAAATACAAAAGAAATATTTTCAGCTAAAAATTTGACACGGAATAGTAAATCGATCAAAATAGCCGACTTTATAGCAGGTCAACACCAAAACGATTGTACAGAGGTGGTTTGCCAGTTTTATCCGGCTGTTAAGGATGCTTTGGTTGACTTGTCTAGATTTGCAGAGGCAAGGCTAACCGGGACAGGGGCTTGTGTTTTTGCACAGTTTGATTCAGAAAGCGATGCCGTTAGCGCATACCAGTCTCTTAAGGATAA
>JBAQEN010000294.1:0-7020 GCA_049286765.1 Methylococcaceae bacterium | reverse complement strand
GCCATTGATTTTCACCAGGAAATTATGGCCGATAATCATCGGCTCAAGTTCGGGATGATTGATGTTGGCGGGAATAATAGCCCTGCCTCTGGCCACTTCGGAGCGCACAAATTCAGGGGTAATGACGTCTGGAATGGATGCACCAAAGGAATCACCGGGATGCTGGTCTTTCCACAAATGACGCATTTCTTCCATTTTCTGATTTTCACGGATGGCGATATATTCCATCTCCGGCGTGATGATGCCCTGTCTCGCATAATGCATTTGAGAAACATTTTTTCCCGCTTTTGCTCTACGGGGCTTGCGGATATGTTCAAAACGCAAATTTGCAGTGGCAGGATCCTGTAAACGCTGACGGCCAAAATCTGAACTGGGGCCGGCTAATTCTTCAGTGTCTTTTCTTTCCAGAATCCAGGCGGCACGAACTGAGCCCAGACCTTTTTTTAAATCAACTTCTACGTTGGGGTCAGTGTAAACGCCGGAGGTATCGTAAACATAAAGCGGGGGATTTTTTTCAGCGCCAAAGTGCGCAGGCGTATCGGATAAGGTAATCTTGCGCATCGGGACCTGTATATCAGGCCGGCTGCCTTGCACATAGATTTTTTCCGATGCGGGGTAGGAATCAATTTTTACACTACTGGCAGTCTCAGTAATGTCTTTCAGAACAGCGCTCATGCTTATCTCCAAAAACAATAAAACAAGACGCAGGGAAGACGGGGCTTTCCTACGCCGGTATTAACCGGGGTCAGGTTCAAAGGGTCTCTCTCAGCCTCTTGTTCCTGTGCGATGTATGGAAACAAGGTAGCACCCCTAGCCTTTACGGATGTGGCACTAAGTTAAAGGATAATGTCACGGATTGCAAGTAACCAGTATAATGGCTATAAAAAAGCCGTATAAAACAATGCTTTTAATAGTTAGAACTAGCCTTATCAGCTATAGGCAAGCCGAATAATCAATACTTTACAGCAATAAAGGCAATATTTTAGGCCTTTTGAAGCTCTTTTTATATTATATAAAAGTTGAAGCTGGTTGATTATTGGCTTTAAAAAATAAATTTTTTGCTCTGTTCAAGCTCAATTAAGTAAAATTTTGGTTAGGAAGGTCTGTGAAAATTTCTATTGTTGTTCCAGTTCATAACGAAGCCGACAATATTGTCTCTTTAATAGTGGAGATTGTTAATGCCATGAATCAGGCGGAAGCCTATGAAATTATTTATGTTGATGACGGGAGTAATGACCAGACAGCGGCAGTCTTAAAACAGGCGCTTCAAGACTTTAAAGCACTGAGAGTCATTAGGCAGGAGCAAAGTTGTGGACAAAGCACCGCTATTTATACGGGTGTTAAAGCCGCTAATTATCCTTGGATTGCTACGCTGGATGGTGATGGTCAAAATGATCCCGCTGATATTCCTCGTTTGTATGAGGTGTTAATGCGGCAAAAGGAAACCATAAGCAATTTATCGATGGTGGCCGGGTGGAGAAATAAACGTTATGACTCTCCCTGGCGGCTTTTTTCATCCAAAGTAGCTAATACTGTGCGTTCCCGTTTGCTGGGCGATAATACGCCGGATACCGGTTGCGGCTTGAAAATATTCTCAAGGGATAAGTTTTTGGAATTGCCTTATTTTGATCATATGCATCGGTTTTTACCTGCATTGATTTTAAGAGCAGGAGGCCATGTGCTATCCGAGCCGGTTAATCATAGATCCAGAATTAACGGTCATTCAAAATACGGCACATTAGACCGGCTTTGGGCGGGACTTACTGACTTATTAGGAGTAATCTGGCTACAGAAACGCGCCAAACTGGCAGTGATAAATGAAGTTGATGGTGATTAACGGGACTTAAGAAGGTAGCTCGAAACTCTTTTAACTTTTTTACTCACCCCGAAGAGCACGAAGATTTATTTTTCTTCGAGCTCTTCGTTATGATTTTATAACGTTAGCTAAATTTTATGCTTTTTGGTTAACTCTTTCAGGTAAGCCAAAAAATCATCTTTTAGCTCTTTATGCAAGAGTGCCTGCTCTACGGTCGCTATTAAAAAACCCAGTTTAGAACCGCAATCATAACGTCTTCCTTCAAATTCGTAAGCCAATACTTGTTCGTCATTTAATAAATCAGCTATTGCATCAGTTAATTGAATTTCACCTCCGGCACCTCTCCCTGTTTTTTTGATTTTGTCAAAAATAGCAGGCGTCAAAATGTACCGTCCGACTACGGCTAAATTTGAGGGCGCATTTTCTGGCTTGGGTTTCTCAACAATCAAGTCAATGGGTGCTGATCTTTCTGAAAACTCTCTGGTTTTTACAATTCCGTAACTAGCCGTTTCTGATGGATTAATTCGTTCAACGCCCAGTATGGAACAGTGCTTTTGTGCATACAGTTTAACCATCTGCGCTATACAACCTCGACCGGCATCTTCGATCATGTCATCCGCCAGTATCACCGCAAATGGTTCATCACCAATGACTGGTCTGGCGCAATAAACAGCATGACCCAGACCTAACGCCTCGGCTTGTCGAATAAAAATACATGACACATGCGGGGGCACAATATCCTTAATCAACTTCAGTATTTCAGTTTTACCCTTTGCTTCCAGCTCCTTTTCGAGCTCGTAAGCTTTATCAAAATGATCAGGTATTGCGTTTTTATTACGGCCGGTAATAAAAACCATGGTATCAATACCCGCTGCAACCGCTTCTTCTACCGCATATTGAATCAACGGCTTATCAACAATCGGCAGCATTTCCTTTGGACTCGCCTTGGTTGCCGGCAAAAAACGCGTGCCTAGCCCGGCAACCGGAAAAACTGCTTTGGTAATTATTTTGCTCATTAACTATTTCCTTTTGATTCAAATAAACAAGGCATAAGGAACAACGTCCAACTTTAGCCTTGCGCCTTATCTAATATTAAACACGCCCGTATTGATCGCCAAAGCGGACAATATCATCTTCGCCCAGATAACTTCCCGATTGAACTTCAACAATTTCCAGAGGAATTACGCCTGGATTTTCAAGACAATGCACGATACCCAAAGGAATAAAGGTGGATTCGTTTTCGGTAATTAACAGCTTTTCATCGCCTTTGGTAACCAATGCCGTGCCTTTAACAACAACCCAATGTTCGGCGCGATGATGATGCTTTTGTACCGATAATTTGCCGCCCGGCTTAACGACAATCCGTTTAGTCTGATGGCGATCGCCGGTATCAACCAGATCATAATGTCCCCAAGGACGGTAACATTTCCTGTGAACATCGGCTTCGTTACGTCCAAGTTCTTTTAGCTGGACTACAATTTGTTTGACTTCCTGAACCCTGTCCCTAGGTGAAATCATAACCGCATCATCTGTCTCTACAATCACCAGATTCTCAACGCCTATAACTGCAACCAGTTTATTTTGGGCGTGTATATATGAATCTCTGGTATCGACAGTCAACACATCACCGCTAATGGCATTGCCGAACGGGTCTTTATCAGTAACATCCCATAAAGCGGACCATGATCCGACATCATTCCAGCCGGCATCCAGCGGAATAACAACCGCCTTGTCGGTTCGCTCCATAACGGCATAGTCGATAGAATCGGCGGGGCATGTGGAAAATAAATCCTTATCCAGGCGGACAAAATCCAGATCAACTTTAGCGGCTTTGAGCGCTTGCCGGCAAACTGATAGCATCTCCGGGTTAAATTTTTCCAATTCGCCGAGGAAACTACCCGCTTTAAATGCAAACATGCCGCTATTCCAGAAATAATCACCACTTTGTAAATAGTGTTTTGCCATTTCTGCGTCGGGTTTTTCAACAAAAGCGGCTACATTAAAAGCGGCTCCCTGCTGCACAACATCGCGCTTGATATAACCATAGCCGGTTTCAGGTTCATTAGGGACAACACCAAACGTAACTAAGAACCCCTGTGCTGCCAAGGCTTGTGCCTGAATTATCGCTTTATGAAAAGCGACCAGATTTAATATGACATGATCAGCAGGCAACACTAACAATATATCATCTTCTGATGCCGCCGTTAATGCCGCCATAGCAACTGCAGGTGCGGTATTCTTGCCGACTGGTTCGAGAATGATAGCGGCTGGTTTCGCGCCTATTTCCCAAAGCTGTTCCGCCATCATAAAGCGATGATCCTCATTGCAGACTGCAATCGGCGCTTTTAATCCTTCAAGCCCGGTCAACCTGAGAATTGTTTCCTGAATCATAGTATGATCAGTGATAAGCGGCAAAAATTGCTTGGGATAATGTCCGCGAGATAGTGGCCAAAGTCTTGTACCCGAACCACCCGATAAGATAACGGGAATCATAATGTTATTTTCCTTAACTTTAAGTTTATATACTAACTAATCACAATGGAGCTGATTTTATCACTTCTAAATAAACGCCTAGTATTTTTGTCAACGCTCTGCCGTTTGTTGACTTGTTGTTGCAAAACGAGCTTTTTAACTCGTTAGCAAACAGTGTTCTTAATAATCCCTCGTTGGATGAGTAAATTTACAACATTTTGAACACTTTCATTTAAAGTTTGTTTATCGGTACAAACAACCAGCTCAGGTTGTTCCGGCGCTTCATAAGGCGAGCCTATGCCCGTGAAGAAAGGAATTTCCCCTGCCCTGGCCTTTTTATAGAGGCCTTTTACATCCCTTTGTTCGCAGGTTTCAATGGGACATTCACAGTATATTTCCAGAAAGTCTCCATGAGGAACAAGCTTCCTGGCGGTATTACGATCAGATTTAAATGGCGAAATAAATGCGGTTAAAGTAATAATACCCGCTTCAGTCATTAATTTGGCTAACTCGCCAATTCTCCTGATGTTTTCAACGCGATCATGATCGCTGAATCCCAGATCGCTACATAAACCATGACGCACATTATCGCCGTCAAGAACAAAGGTGGAAATACCGATTTTATGAAGATAATCTTCCAGTGCGTGAGCCAACGTAGATTTTCCAGCTCCAGATAAGCCCGTAAACCAGAGAATAACACTTTTGTGCTGATGCAGCGCTTCTCTATCAGAGCGTGTAATCGTCGCATGATGCCAGACCGTATTAGTACTTTTTGTTGTCATATCTAATATTGATTATTAAATGAATTTAACGGTATTTTTGTTCAAATGCCATAATAAATCCTGATAATTGATCGAGCGGCAAGTGATTGATACCAGCCGCGCTTTTGCGCCCTCCCCCCGTTGTAAATAAAGAACAGAGTTCATCAGCCCCGGAATTGTTGGTTAATGGCGCCCTGACACTGATTTGATAGCCGCCTTGAGCATTGTAACTTAAGACAGCATGCGCGCGCGCAGGATTTTGATTGGCAAGTTCGTTGCCAAATACGCCGTTAACTCGTCTCGCCCAAGCCTCGTCCGGCAGAATATAAACCGCTATGGCATCGGTGCTGAATTCAGATGTGATATGTTGGGCTTGTGCCATGTCGTCTGCATACCCCGCTAACAGCTTTTGATAAACGGCTGAGTTGTCAACCATAAAGTCAAAGGGAGATGCGTAGGACACTAATTCACGATAAAGAGCATCGGGCGCAAAATGCAAATCAATGACACTGTTACCATAGGCGTTATAATTGATGCAAACACCCAGATCTTTAACAAGCTTAAGCTGACTTGCCGTTAATGACAGGGCATGGGCGGCCTGTTCTGCGCTGCCAGTCAGGTTGTCCCCGAAAGCGGCTGTAACAGCCCATGCCCGGTATTTTCCCTCGAGGTATTGATCTACCAGTAAGCTGGTGCAGGTAATGGCAGAGGTATTGATAAATGTTTTAAGATTGGGGTGCAGCGGAATATCACCTGCTTGATGATGATCAACATAAAATACATGAGCGCCTTGCTGGAGAATTCTATCCAAAGCAGCACGGTTTTTTTCTAACGAAATATCCAATACCGTTATTTGATCGTTTTCTTGAACAAATACGCGTTCCAATAACTGGATATCCCTTTTTACGCCTGTCACCAGTGTTGAAGTGGCCGGCTGCGCCAGACGTAGTTGTACGAGTGCGCAAATGCCATCTGCATCACCGTTGAATACATCAATTTGCATAGTTTGCCCCTGATTGCTTATGTTGGTGCTATTCTACGCGACGAATCAGGCAATACAAAAACATCATAGATCGAAAGACTTTGTTGGATGTAGAATGTCAAAAACAAACCTGAAATTTTTCATTATTAATGACAACTCAAGAACAATTGGTAAATCTGCATTTTTTTAGAGCAAGCTTCAAACGTTTTCTGCCTAACTCGCAGGCTGTTTCCCTGGCTGTTATTTTAATCGTCAGTTTTGTGCTGATTTATTCTTTGTCTACTATATTGATGCCGGTTTTTGCATCGATTGTCCTGGCCTATTTGCTGGAAGGCTTGGTAGCCAAAGCTGAACGCGCCAAATTACCGCGTTTGCCGGCGGTATACCTGGTGTTTTCCGGGTTTATGGCCTGTCTTGGATTTTTACTGTTTTATTTGATGCCGCTTGTTTCACAACAGGCTGTCGACCTTATTCAGCAAATTCCTGAGATTATTAACAGAGCGCAAACTGAAATTATGCGCTTACCGGAAATGTATCCGAAATTGATTTCAGAAAGCAAAATTCAACAGATACTGTTTGCAGTTCAGCGGGAATTATTAATTTATGGTCAAAATGTGCTGTCGCTTTCAGCCGCATCCGTAGTGGGTATAGTGAGCGCACTGATTTATCTTTTTCTGGTACCGATGATGGTTTTTTTCTTTTTAAAGGATAAACCGTTGTTAATTTCCTGGTTTTTGCAGTTTATGCCCAGGGACCGACATTTAACCGTGCGTGTTTGGGAGGAGGTTGATATCCAGATTGGCAATTATGTACGCGGCAAGTTTGCTGAAATATTTATTCTCTGGTTCGTCAGTTATGCCACCTTCGCGGCAATGGACTTGAATTATGCCATGTTGCTGGCTGTTTTGATGGGCGTGCAAGTGATTATTCCCTACGTAGGTGCAACGTTGGTCACTTTTCCGGTGATTGGTGTCGCTTATTTTGAGTTG
>JBAQEN010000293.1:0-3695 GCA_049286765.1 Methylococcaceae bacterium | reverse complement strand
GGCCCAGATGATACAGGAATAGATGGCGATCAGGCGGCTGTTTTCGGGATGACGCGCCTGGCTATCCGCGGTTTAAACGACGGCAAGCAACCGATAGTCGACCATGATAGCGGCGTGATGATGGCCTGCAATGGCGAGATTGATAACCACGACGAGCTTCGCGCTTGGTTGCTGGATCGCGGCCGGGTTGTTGAGCAGAGTACCGATGTTGCAGTTATACCGGCCCTGTATCTGGAACTGGGCGAGGCTTTTGTGGAACGGCTCAAGGGCGCCTTTGCCATCGCAATCTGGGATCCGCGCGTGAAAAAACTGGTGCTTGCCCGCGACCGGGCTGGCGAACGGCCACTTTTCTTCTCGGTCAACGGCGGCAACATTGCTTTTGCCTCGCTGATAGCTGCGTTGCTATCGTCAGGTCCAGACACCTATGATTTCAGCATGAATGCTGTGCACGGTTACCTGCGATCCGGTTTTTTTGTCGCACCTGAAACCCCTTTCAGCGACGTTCAGAAAGTGTTGCCGGGAGAATTGGTGACAATAGATGCCATTGGCATTCAACGCAGACGCTATTGGCGCTGGAATGCTGTGAATACTCCCAAACATACCGGTTCGTTGGACGCGTTCGACGAAATTTTTCGGGAGTCAGTGCGGCGGCAAAGCGAGGTTGATGTCGATTTTGGCTTGTTTTTAAGCGGCGGCGTCGATTCTTCTTTAATTACGGCCGTTACCCGATCCATGCGTCCGGAAAAAACACTGAAAGCGTACAGTCTTCGCTTTAGCGAAGCGTCTTATGACGAAGGGCATTATGCCGAACAAGTGGCAAACACCTTGGGCGTCGAGTTTGTTCCAGTCTGGGTACGCCCTGAGGATTTTCCGCCTACCATCGCCAAATTAGTCCGGCAGGTCGGCGAGCCGCTCGCCGATCCGGCCTGGGTGCCTAGCGCGCTGTTGGCCAGCCGAGCCGCGCAAGATGTACGTGTAGCGTTGGTCGGCGAAGGCGCGGATGAGCTTTTCGGAGGCTATCCGACTTACTTTGGCGCAGGACTTGCCGGGTATTATGCACGGCTTCCCGATCCGGTCCGGGCGCTGATACGGCGCGCGGTAGAAAGCTGGCCTGCGAGCGATAAGAAAGTAACTATCCCGTTTCTGCTCAAGCGGTTTATTCAAGGCGATGACTTGGATTTTCTTGGCCGTCATATACTCTGGACTTCCTGCATATCACCTGCGATTTTGAAGCGACTTGGTGTAACGCCGCCACCACTTGCCAAGCCAGTTAGTTCATCAGCGTCGATGCTGGACCAATTACAACAACACGATCTGGAATCATCGCTGGCGGAAGGCTTGTTGACCAAGGCAGACCGTGCCAGCATGAAATCGGCGTTGGAACTGCGCGCTCCTTTTCTCGATCAGGAAGTCATGGAATTTGCTGCTTCTCTTCCGGAAAGGGAAAGGATACATCACTTGCAAACCAAGGTTTTTTTAAAACAGTATGCGCAGCGTTATTTGCCAACAGAGATAGTGCATCGGAAAAAGCGGGGGCTTTCGGTGCCATTAAGCAGTTGGTTGCGTGAACCGCTGTATGAATGGGCGAAATCGAAATTATCTTCACCCTTGCTGGATCGGGTAGGAATTAATCGTTATGTCGCGCTGGAACTATTGCAGGAACATACGCAGCGTAAGGTTGATCATGCCCGGTCGATCTGGACGATAATCGTGCTTAGCGAATGGCTGGAGTGGGTGTCAGACATTGAAGATGAGAATCATCCATAAACATAGCAGGTTGTAGCAAGGGGATTTTAGCCGATGCTTAAGTTTCTTCGTTGCATCTGAGCCAGAATCCACTTCAAGGACAGCGTCAAAATGAAAAAGGCGCAGGCGGCAATGCCAAGATAGCGCGCAAGATGGGATATATCGGCTTGAAGGGCGCCGGCGCCAATAAGTGTCGCAGTAACGCCAAGAGGAAGAAAACCCAATGCGGTACCGATCCAAAAATCACAATGACTAACCGCGCTCAGTCCTAACAGGATATCGTTATAAAGACCACTAATAGGCAACTGCCTCATGAATAATACATATCGCCATCCACGTGCCTGGGTGGAATTAGATAAAGCGGTAATTTTCGGGAATTTCTGCTGCACAAATTCACGGCCACTCCAACGAGCAAAAATAAAGGGCAAATAAGCTCCGAGCACTGTTCCTATATGACTCCAAACAAATCCCCAGCTAAATCCGAATACCATTCCCGCTAATGTACATAGTAATAAACGAGGCATACCGACAGAGGTGAGTAAAGCGGCTGCCAAGATAAATACTGCTGGTGCTGCATAACCGGTTTCCGACAGCCATAATTTAATTTGAAAGCTTTGCTTCAGCACATCTTTTAATGGCATCGAATAAATTAAAAGACTGCAACCAGCCACAGCGAAAAAAAGCATACCGAGTGCAATTTTTCTGGATAAGGTATTTTTTGAGTTAATCATGGTTTACCTGACAAACATAACCGAGAGTTATTTTAATTTTGAGAGAATTACTAACATTCAGAGAGGAAGGAGATGTCCACAAGACAACAGCTCCACTGAAGTTAAGTAACATGAAGAAGTTTACGTTTGGCGTATACTCCATCCAGAATTTCTTCTACGCTACATGCAGTTAATGTATTCCGTAAATTTCTGCCTTAAAATTGCTCTCTTAATTAGAAAAAACTGGATAGTACTCTTAATACTATAGGTACATAAGGATTTAACATCTAACAGGATCAGCTTGTTGTGTAAAGCCAACGAGATTGTAGCACAATCTCGACAGCTTAAAGAAAGTTAAATTACTGTAGGGTGCGATAACAAATGCGGCTTTATCTTTTTTAGTCTAAACAGAAACGCTTTTTTACAAATTAAGCCATTAGTTTTTTTATTATGTGACATAGTCGCTTTAGGTGTGAACAATAGGTTTGTTGCTCACTTACACGATACCTTAGTCATTCGTTTTAACTCGCCGATAACCTTGAGCTTATTGTGCTACCAGTCTTTGTAACATTAATTACCCGCCTCATTAAATCCCCGGTGAGAGGAATTAGGGATTGCGCAGGCAGTATAAGCACAATTATTTAATAACATTTAAACATTAAACTGGGGATACATACTAATTTTTCAACTATCGACGGATAGATTCCCTGATACAATAATCTCGGAGCCAGAGTATCTGCCTTTAATTTACTAAAGCCAGGCTGCAACATTACAACCGACAACCTCAGAGCATGGATAAGATGAAATATAGTGGAATCAAGTTTCCTCAAACGCGCATGAGAAGAATGCGTTATAACGATTTTTCCCGCCGTTTAATGCGTGAAAACCGCTTATCCGTTGATGACCTGATTTACCCGATGTTTGTAACCGAAGGCGCAAATCAACGAGAATCTATCTCATCGATGCCGGGCATAGAACGGTTTTCGCTGGATTTGCTGCTGGCAGAGGCTGAAGAAATTTACCATCTCGGCATCCCTGCTGTTGCACTGTTTCCAGTCACGCCCACAGATAAAAAATCAGACAATGCAGCCGAAGCCTATAATCCTGACGGCTTAGCCCAGCGCAGTGTAAGGGCGCTAAAAAAAGCCTTTCCCGGATTGGGAATTATTACTGCTGTCGCCCTGGATCCTTTTACATCACACGGGCAGGATGGACTTATTAATCAGGATGGCTACGTCA
>JBAQEN010000292.1:0-4828 GCA_049286765.1 Methylococcaceae bacterium | reverse complement strand
GCCCATAGTTTCGAGGCACTATGCGATACTCGGTTTAAATGATTTTGATCTTAGTTTTGCAGGACGTTTTCCTGAAACACACCCCATTCACCGACACCTGACTCAACTAATCTCCGGCAGTTTGCTGTCGGTTGCCAACATTAACGGCAAAGTCGTCTTGCAGCATGGGGAAGTAACCGTTGCCCGGTTATCTCAAAAAGGCCACCAGGAATGGACGGATAAACTGTCACACATCGAGACAGTCAGAGTTATTGCGATGATAAAACGCTACCGTGATGATAGTGAAGAAGAAATCTATCGTTCAATATGCAAGGTTGAACAATGGGAAATCCCTATCGTGGAGTTGGTTTATAGGTAATATGTCGAGTTAAGTATAGGGATCGTTCGATATTTTCGCAGGCGGAGCCCTGTAGCCAGGCCAAATCTTTCCCTGCATTAGGATCAATACTATTAAGCCAAGTAGGGGAACCCTTGCCAAATTCAATAAAGGTACGCCGTGCATTCCTCTTGGTTCGGCGCTTGAATTAACGCGACGTCATCAACCCATTGAGGTCATCCATAGTGTGTTAAGCGATAAAGCTGGTAATCCAAATGCCGTTACTTTTTAATAAAATAATAATAGCCGCCGTATTTTCCTTTCAGGGTCATACTTTTATCGTCTTTTTCCACTACTGTAAACAGGTCAAACCTGCTGCCGCCAATAATCGCAACTTTTAATTTACCGTCTTGAATTTCGTAAGGTACAGGTGGTTGGTCGTAATAAGCTCCTTCTCTAGGAATATGCAAGATCGTTACTTTGCCATCTTTAAATACCCAGGTATCTTCTCGATCGATAGCCTGTTTATCGGTTAATGAATTTTTGGTGGATTGCAGTTTCCAGGTACCTTCTACTTCTTCTTTAGACTGCAATGTAACATCAGCATAAACAGCACTTACAAATATGGACAAACCCAATATTATTGCCGCTAGATTTATTTGTTTCATTGTCATTTTCCTATATTAAAATTAAACAATAGTGAGGCATTCTTCTCACACCCAAGGGAGAACTAAAGTATTATTGCAAGTAACCCTGCTTGGCAGGTAGGGTTGATGCTATTCCAATTCAATTTCTACTGCATCAATGCGTTAAATTGAGAAAAGATGTAATCCACACCACACTTACTCGGTAAACGGGAATGATCAATCTGACCCACAAATTATTTTGAAGTATCTTACCCTACTTTTTTCCATTGACTACCATTTAGTTGACACTATGAAACACCTGGAATTCCCCCTGACCGATGAATTAATTTATCTTAACCATGCTGCCGTAGCTCCCTGGCCGAAAAGGACCAGCGAAGCGGTAATCAAGTTTGCAGAACAAAACACCTGTTACGGTTCACACTTTTATCCGGACTGGCTGAACAAGGAAGCTGAATTACGCACCCAATTGCAGGTTTTATTAAATGCCCCCTCCGCTGATGATATCGCCCTGGTTAAAAATACCTCGGAAGCTTTGTCCTTTGTCGCCTACGGATTGACGTGGCAGCCCGGCGACAACATTGTGTCCAGCATTGAGGAATTCCCCTCCAACAGACTGCCGTGGGAATCCCTGGCCGATCAGTGCGTGGAATTTCGTCAAGCCGACCTGCACAGCGCAGACACGCCCGAGGATGCTTTATTTGCGCTGGTCGATGGCAACACGCGCTTACTGACCATCAGTTCCATACAATTTGCTTCTGGGTTGCGTATGGATCTGGAAAGAATTGGCGAATTCTGCAAACGGCACGGTATCTTGTTTTGCATTGATGCGATCCAGAGTCTGGGGGCGGTACAGTTTGATGTGCAGGCTTATCAGGCGGATTTCGTCATGGGTGATGGCCATAAGTGGATGTTCGGCCCCGAAGGTTTGGGTGTGTTTTACACCACGCCCGAGGCCAGAAACCAGCTGAAGCTAACCCAGTACGGCTGGCACATGATGAAAGACACCCATGATTATGAAAACAAGCCGTGGGAAATTCACTCCACTGCCCGCCGTTTTGAATGCGGTAGTCCCAATATGCTGGGAATCCATGCCTATTCCGCCAGTTTGTCTTTATTACTGGAAACGGGCATGTCCACAGTCGAGGCCCTGGTTATTGAAAAGTCAGACTATTTAAAGGATGCCATTGATAAAAACGGGGAATTGGTTGTAATATCGAAACGGCAAACCCGGTTGAAATCGGGCATTGTTACCTTTAAACACCGAACGGTTTCAAACGAAGAGTTATATAAATATTTGCAGGCAAATGGCGTGGTTTGCGCCTTGCGCGGCGGTGGCATAAGATTTTCACCCCATTTTTATAACACGATTGAAGAAATTGACCGGGCGCTTGGATTGATCGCGTTGTTGTAGATAACCCCATATGATGCAATAGCGATATATCGCGCCAAAAAAAGCCTGGGTACGCATCGCTTAGCGCTTTCCAATCAGAACCCGAACCTAATAAAGGTAGGCAATGTGTGGACCCGACTAACTATCGGAAAGCGTTACGCAGCTTACTTTTCCCTGGAGAGTTTATGCTATCGTTGAAGCATTGAATTCCGCCCAAGCACAATGGCTGCTACCTTTTGCATTGCTAATTCATATCCGCAAAACAGCAGAATGGATCGCTGAAGTTTTTTCTTGTGTCGAATAAAAGCCGAAGACCTGGAAAACGAAAAACAGAGAGTATAGAAGTGTGAAGAAAAAATTATCAATCGAAAATATTATTTTTTTACTGCAAGTGATTATTGCAAGCCGTCTGCTAGTTTGGGGAATTGCTTATCTGTTCACTGTTAATTTTAACGGCGGCAAACCACTATTGGATTCGATGTGTGCATGGGATTGCGGTTGGTACATGTCGATTATTTATAACGGTTACCAGACCGCGCCAACAGATTTTCCCGACTATCAGGCAAATTGGGCCTTTTTCCCACTTTTTCCGGTATTGGCAAATTTTATTTCCGCTATTACCGGCATTGACGGATTGGTGTCAGCGTATCTTGTATCAAATATCTCGTTTGGCATCGCTATTTTTCTTCTATTTCATTATTGCATCGCATTGTTTGATGGCCCTACGTCGAGATTTATTGTGACCGCGATGGCTTTCTCGCCGTTTAGTCTGTATTACTCTGTTCCTTATACTGAGGCTTTATATACCTTGTTAATGATAGCCTCCATTCACTTTGCCAGATCAAATCAATGGATTTTGGCGGGTATCTCGGCCGCCGCACTTTCATCTACCAGAAACCTTGGCGTCATGATTTTTTTCCCTTTTCTGGTATTGGCTATTAGCCGGTACGGGTGGCGATCTTTGTTCACTATCAGACCAGGCACGGAGTCGGTAGTGCTTGCGCTGATGCTTGTGCCTGTAGGCCTCTTTTTTTATATGTATTTTCTTCACCTGCACGTTGGTGATGCCTTAGCTTTTAAAAATATTCAAGTTGCTTGGCAGCGCATACCCGGCAATCCGATCATGGTGATTTACAATGCATTATTTCAGGGTAATACGTACAAAACATACTGTGGTTTTCTAGCATTGCTTGGACTCATAACGGGTTTTTATTTGCACAAGAAAAAGTTCTATCCGGAAAGCCTTATTATCTTTATAGGATTGCTCATTCCTCTAAGCACATCTGTTGATTCTATTCCTCGCTATGCCTTTACCCTGTTTCTGTTTTTTGTAGCGCTGGGAATATTAACAAAAAACAGACCCTCATCTCGCGTTCTGATTTTAATTATTTTTTCTGGTTTAAGTAGCTTCGCAATTGTCTCATGGGTGTCCAGTAAGTGGTATATGATATGAGATCAATTCACAGGCCATTATTTTTTGCTTTTTTTGTGTCTCTCCTTGTGTTCTATAGCTATGTAACTGCAATAGCTTTCAATCCAAATGTCAGCGCTATTTATCGGTTGTACTTCATTGACAAAAAGTTGCTTCATTGGAATAAGGGTGCAGGGTTAAATTATACGCTTGGTACTGTCTTAGACTTCACAAAAGATCTGCCATATCTATCAAGGCATGGCTGGTCGGATGCGGAACACTGGGGGACCTGGTCCAACGGGAAAGTTTCCGAACTTTATTTTGATTTAAATGATTCGGACATTCCGAAGAAAATTGAAATCGTTGGGCATGCGTTTTTGTCGCCGTCTAATGGAGTAAATGTTCAGGGAATAAAGGTTTTTGCCAACAAGCAACTTCTTGGTGAAACCGTGCTCGATTCCCCTGATAAAGTTACACTAGACTTCCTCATCCCGGACTCTGTGAAATTTAATATAAGTGATTTATTTGTTATTTGTTTTCAATACTCAAATCCTACTTCGCCAGAATCTCTTGCAACCTACCCGGACTCAAGGGAGTTGGCCTTTGGTTTCGAAAAAATCATTATTTATTAAATCTGAAACAAATAATTGAGCGTCAAAAATCCCGTTTACCCTTCTACGCATCATTGTGAACGGGATTTTTAACTGCGCAAATGCTCTTTTTAGGATAAAGCAACTACCACAAAGATTATAAAAATAATTGCCCCGTCCGGTGCGGCTTAATAACTCACACGAATGCCTATTTCCGCACTGCGTCCCGGTTCGGGAGCAAAATTACGCAGATAGGAAGTTGAGTTTCGTATGTTTTCGTTCAGCATATTTTTACCTTTTGCAAACAGCATCACCTCGGAATCGAGGAAACTCGCCAGGCGATATTGTGCGCCCAGATTCAGCAACAAATAACCTGGCGTGTTTGATTGATTTTCGCCCGCATGGGTTTGCGCTTCGCCTCGCGTCAATCGTGCATCAGCAGTCCAGTCGTTTTTTTCGTAACTCAGTTGCAAG
>JBAQEN010000291.1:0-8282 GCA_049286765.1 Methylococcaceae bacterium | reverse complement strand
GGCATTGTTAATTCAACCAAGAGATAAAAAAATGAGCAACGTATTTAGTTTTACCGGCACCGTCGGCAGGGATGCCGAAGTCAGATATGCTCCGTCAGGGCTGGCAGTGTTGAGTTTTACCGTAGCCAACAATATCGGTTTTGGCGAAAAACAGCAAACGCTCTGGATACAGGTAACCTTATTTGGCAAGCGTGCGGAAGGGCAATTGCAAAACTACCTGAAAAAAGGTCAGCAGGTGTTTGTGTCCGGTGAATTGACTCAACGCGAATACCAGGCAAAAGATGGCACGACAAAAACCAGTCTGGATCTTAACGCCAATATTATCGATTTGATCGGCAAGAGAAACGAGGCAAGCCAGCCGCAACAAAACTATCAACCTTCCGGAGTGCGGGAGCGAACACCTGATAGGCAAGACGCCAACCACGATAATTTTGATGCGCCGTATGATGACGATATTCCGTTTTAAGCGAGGGTTACTCAAATGACAGCGAAGCAATTACGATCAATTTATCAAATAAAAATTTCATTAATCGGTGCAAAACCTCCCATTTGGAGGACTGTTTTGGTGGCTAGCAATTTGGGGCTGGCTGCTTTCCACGAGGTTATTCAAGTTGCAATGGGCTGGACAGATAGTCATCTACACCAGTTTATTGCCAATAATGTATTTTATGGAATTCCCGACGATGAGTTTGGGATGGAAATAGAAGATGAAACTAAATACAAGATATCCCATCTCCTAAAAAAGGAAAAAGATACGACCCAATATGAATACGATTTTGGGGATAGTTGGGAGCATAAAATATTACTCGAAAAAATACTTCCCTTTGATAGAAAAACTGCCTTGCCTGTTTGCATTAAAGGTAAACGCGCTTGTCCACCGGAAGATTGCGGTGGTGTCTGGGGTTATGAAGGGCTTCTTGAAACAATTTCAAATCCTAAACATCCTGAGTATGAAGAAATGCTGGAATGGTTAGGCGGGGAATTTGATCCTGAGGAGTTTGATCTTGATCAGATAAATAATGATTTAGCCGCGTATTGCCGATAGTTTTGCTTTTTATATGGATCATCACAATACCACGCTGGACGCAGGCTCTGCATTGATCAAAGCATTGACTGATGCCAGCGCTTACCAGCATCAAGTCGCCGCTGTCAGCATCGTTGAAACACATATTTCCTGGGTGCTGTTGACCGGGAAATATGCTTACAAAATCAAAAAGCCTGTTAATTTTGGTTTTCTGGATTTTTCTACTCTGGAGAAACGACGATTTTTCTGTCATGAAGAATTAAGACTGAACCGGCGTTTTGCCCAAGATTTGTATCTTGACGTAGTGCCGATAACAGGAAGCCCCGAACAGCCAAAAATGGGCGGGACAGGGGAAGCTATCGAATACGCCGTCAAGATGATTCAGTTTCCCGCTGGCTTGACGCTGAGCGAGCTTGCCGAGTGCGGGCAGTTAGGTTCAGATGAAATTGATCAAATCACTGCTATGGTTGCCGATTTTCATGAAACTGTTGCAAAGACGGGCGAGCATTCTCCTTACGGAGAGAGCGAGTGTATCAAGCATTGGTTTGTCGAAAATTTTAGTCATATCAGACCCTTGCTGGCCGATGATAAGCACAGGCAGCAACTTCAGGCGATCCAGATCTGGGGCGATCATGAATGGGATAGCAAGGCCGGATTGATGCAGCTACGCAAGCAGCAAGGCTATGTGCGGGAATGCCACGGTGATCTGCATTTGAGCAACATGACCTTGATAAACGGCAAGGTGACCCTGTTTGATTGTATCGAGTTTAATCCGAAATTGCGCTGGATAGATGTTATCAGCGAAGTCGCTTTTCTGGTTATCGATCTGCTCAACTTCGGTTATCATCGCCATGCTTACCGTTTGCTCAATCA
The DNA here is from genome assembly GCA_049286765.1 of Methylococcaceae bacterium. Classification (GTDB taxonomy): domain Bacteria; phylum Pseudomonadota; class Gammaproteobacteria; order Methylococcales; family Methylomonadaceae; genus JAGXGJ01. Next base: position 6,385 of record JBAQEN010000291.1, on the reverse strand, counting down.
GTATCTACAACGCACCGGTGATTACCATGGAATGGCTTTGTTGCGTTACTATCTGGTTTACCGTGCGCTGGTATGCGCCAAAGTTTCCTTGCTGCGTCATGCACAGCAACGTAAAGATGCGGCTGTTTCAGGCCAGGCCAACTTGAAATACCCGGCTTTTGCAAATCTGGCCGAGCGATTTACCCAAGTTGGCCAGGCAGCATTAATCATTACCCACGGTTATTCCGGTTCAGGTAAATCCACTATTGCAGCGCAGCTTGCCGAAAACATCGGCGCCTTGCAGATACGTTCGGATATAGAACGCAAACGGCTGTTTGGATACCGGGCCCAAGAGCATACCGGTAGTGGTCTTGACAGCGGACTTTATGCGCGGGAGGCAAGCCTGAAAACATACCAGCGTCTTGCGGACTGTGTAAAGTTTGTGCTTGAAGCCGGTTTCTCTGCAATTATTGATGCGGCCTTTCTGAAAGCCTGGCAGCGCGATTTATTCCGGCAACTTGCAACCGAATGCAACGTAAAATTTTTTATCGTTGATTTTCAAGCATCCGATGAAGAATTATCAAGACGATTAAGGCAACGGCAACATGATGCTTCATAAGCGACCATTGATGTGTTGCAACACCAGCAGCAAACGGCGCAGCCGCTGTCATCGGAAGAACAGAAATTCGTAATAACGGTTAATACCGAGAGCGACGATGCCCTGGAAAAACTGTTAGGCAATTTTGATGATGTCCTGAGCTAGACTGATGAGGTTTTTGAATCGCAGTACATCCCCCGTCGCATCAAAAAGAGGGCGATTCATTGCTACAGAACAGGACATTTCTATTTGTTGCTCCCCGTATTGATTGTATTTTATTAATTAATAATTTGGATTTATATAAAACAAGTTCCGCCGTGCTTTTACACTATTGGTCTCTAGGGAACGCTTCGTGGTTTTGTAGCTGATTGATGTCCATTGGACAGAACTGCCGTATTTTTTTTTGAAGTCAACCGGATGCAGTCAGTTAGCCGATGCTGGTAACACACAGCGCAGCGATTTAACCGGCGTTGATAACGGCAATAAGCGTGGATTACGATATGATCAAGACGGCTAAACCTGGTTTTGTTTTCTATCGAAAGCGCGTATTGTTCGACGTGTAATACAGCATAAAGATCGCGCGCTTGATCTATCAAGATATCATTATTCATTTCAATAAACAGCTAAATTTTCAGAGTTAAAGAAATTCGTTGATTTAAACTAGGGGATTATCCATATCCAGACTGAAGTTTTGTTAATTTTACCATCATTATTCGAAATTTTTCATAAATTGCTACTTCTGGTTTATCTTCACCAGCAATAAAACATTTGACTGTATGCTTCAATAATACCTTGTATTTACTAATTTTTTCTTATTCAAGCCTCTGGAAATTGACTTTTCTATGACAGGGTTTTAGCGCATTCATACCGGACTGATTTCAGCCCGATCTTATGTCATAAGTTCCCTGTATGTTCGAAAGCGCTCTATCCGTATAAAAACAGTTAGACAAAGGAATGGTGTTTTGAAATCAATTCATCAGCATCCGCGTTAAAGGAATATTGTTATCAATGGATAAGCTCTGGTAATAATCAGTAACACCGCACTGTTCAATGATGTCAGAAAGTTGTTTTAGCTGCTCTGTATGTTGTTGATTAAGACTTTCTATTGCACTTGCAACTTCACTGTCTATCATGCCGAGTGCATTCAATATGCCTTTATTCAGTCCTTTCAAAGCACTTTTTTTCAGGGATGGTTGTGATTTTTTCAAAATAAAATAGGGCGTCAGCCATGTTATTGCGATTAACAAGCCACTATGCACGGCAAAATCCACACCCAAATAATGCGTATCGCTCATGTTGCTGGTGTAATAGCCGATAAACACTTTGTAGCCTACCCAGGCCATTGCAGTCAGCGGCAGGATAATTTCAGCTAAGCGCATACCTTTTAAAAACCCGCGTTGCAGGGCATTGCCCGGATTAGCTAAAGCCTGGCGCGCTGCCAGTTCAGTTTGCGTCTGCATGATTTTGGAAGCTTTTTCCCGTATTTCAACTGTGTTTTGTTTAAGCGGTATTACGGGAAGCTCTAGCTGGTCGACATTAATAATAAATTCATCCAACGCATCGTCAAAACGCGCTTGCGCCCAGTCATCCCATAGCAAAGTGCCGGCGCTAACTGTATTTGTTATTAAATCGGAGGCGTGTTCTGCATAATGGGCCGCGGCGTATTGCACAGGCCATGCAAATCCATCCTGAAGCTGTTTGGTCATCCGTTGCCATTGCTTCCGCCACAGTTCCGCTGTGTGTTGATAAGTCTGTTCAGAGCCTAATATTTCGATAGTGTTTAGCAGTTTTTTCTTTAATTCATGCTTGCGAACCTGTGAGCCTCTTTGTTCAAGTTGTTCAACAATGTGTTCTGTTGCTAAAGAGGCAATAGTTGATTCCAGCAACGTAAAATCATCAGCTTGCAGTCCTTCTGCACAGACTGTTTTAAATATAATCGGCTCTATAAAGCCGGCTTCATGCAATTGCCTGTTAAAATCCTGATATTGTTCTAACCGCCCTCTGTCCCACTGATTAAAAACAAATAACCAGGCATGCCGCGCACCTTCGGCAAGCAGCAAGCGCCAGGCTTTTTCATCCCGGTAACGCTCGGGACTGACCACATAAATCAGTACATCGATATGCGGCAACCACTGCAAAACCAGTTGCTTATTACTCTGCTCGGTACTGTCAAAATCCGGCATATCGATCCAGACAATATTTTTTTTCGCTTCATCGTCATGTTGCGCAATATTGATTTTGGCAAGTGGTAATTGTTCGGGCAAATGCTGTATAGCGACGCTTTGATGATGAAATAATGTGACTTTACGTGAAGTTGGCCGCTCAATACCTGCTTTGGCAATCGCTTCCCCTGCCAAACGATTAAGCAAAGAACTTTTACCTACGCCGGTTCCGCCCATAAAAGCAACAATAAGCGGTCTTGTATTACCGGGATTAAACATTGCCTCGGGCGTTCTGGCATCAAAATGACACAACTGCTGCACAGTATCTGTATTAATCCAGCCTGAGGCGCACGCCTGTCCAGCCCAGAGTTGAGTTTTTTCAACTAAATCAGAGTATTCGTAAGCCATGTCGCTTTTCAGTGAGTTGCAATTCAGCTGCCTGTAGTTGTTCAGGAGAAATATTAAAATGTGCCAGGGAAGATAATTGTTCCGGAAGGGCCAAAAGTTTTTTGCCGATACTTTCGACAAAGAGAGCCTGTTTTATCGTTTTTAATTGATGTTGTTTTAATTCATGCTCTACTTTGTGCATATAACTGCCTATAGCGCTTTCGGTTAATAATGAAGTGACGGTCAGCATCGCAGGAGCAATAACCAAATCATGCATGCCGATCCCGCCCATATGTAATGTCAAGGCAATGGCTGCGGCATCGGTGGTTGCCCGGGTGGCGCGCAAACCATTTAACACCATCGGTTGTTCTTGCAGTTTGTGATATAAACGCTGCGCGGTTTTTTCTACGTCTTGCTGAAAAGACACATGATATTCATTTGCAGACTTGCTGAAGTCCTGCAATATGCCTTGTCGTTGACTGCGTAATAAACTGCCGAACTCTTTCCACCACAGTCGCTGCTTTCCCTGCTCGGCCTCATCCAGTAGCCGATCGGCCAATTGAATCAGAAAATGCTCGGCTATCTGATTTAATAACACAATTTCATGACTGCTATCGGCGATATGCAGGCTTTTTCGCCCCAACTTCATCATTTGTTTGACCGGCCAGGTGAGAACCTTACGCGCACCGGTCAAAATACCCGCCAAGCCGGGTATTTCAAGTAATGTCAACAATTCAGCCAAGGCCTGTTGGAAGGTTTCATAATGCCTGGGATGATTCAAGTAATCACGTTGATAATTGTCCAATGCTTGTTTGATTGTTTCATCCACGATGTCATGCCAATCGGTTAAAGCCTTATGTTCGGCTATAACCGGTTCCAGCCAGTTCTGCCAATGCTTTTGCAGCAACTCTTGTTCACAGCGTGCATGTTTTTTGTGGTTGACCTTGTTTGCCAATTGCATTAGCAAGGTCTGATCGGCCTTTGGCCAGACTGGGAGCCCTGTTTGTTTTTGATAATACAATGGCACTACCTCAGGAAAGGCATCCGTTCTGGCGAGCTGCCATTTTTCTTTTAATGATTGCATGAGTACAGCTTCCGAGCCTTCACTCAACTTATTCAAACAAATAACAGTCGGTTGATGCAGCGCTTCAAGTGCCGACATAACGTCCCAGACTGATTGATCGGCATATTTTTCCTTGCTGACCACCAGAATAATAATGTCCGCCAGAGCAATCGTCCTGATCACACTTTCCCGATAAGTTGACGAGTCAATCGAATCGAAATCCGGCGTATCCCATAATACGCCATGAGGCAAGTAGGGTGAATCTGTAGCATTTTCAGCTAAGGAATAGCAGTCATAGCGTTCCTTTGGAATGTATGCGGATTGGAATTGTTGAAATCGGCCAAAATACCGCTGTAAGCCACTGCAATCAATTAGACTTACACCATGACAGAAACCCTGCGGATGAATGGTGTAACCCGCCAAAGGACTTACCCCTGCGACACCACTGTTTAATAACACATTGACTAATGTGCTCTTGCCCGCTTGCGTCGGTCCTACAACGGTGATTTGCAGTGCTTGTTCCGGTGAGGCATCAATAAGTTGGCCTTTACGTATTAGCGCTTCAGCCAAAATCAGTTGATCTATTCGTTGTTGGTAGCAAACTTTGTCAGCCTCGGCTCCCGGTTGGTTCAAAACCGTCTGGTAACGCTGATTTAATAATTGGATAAATTCCAGCATATAAGCTTAGCTCAGGGTTATAATGACCGACCATTTTACTTTGTTTGGTGATCTGGTGTTATAAATACCATAACATAGACCCGTACTTAACTTCGAGGTTATCTTTATGAAGAAAATATCCATTTTGTTGATCATTTTTGGCTGCACAACATTAATAGCTTGCGGTAAAGGGCAGGAAATAAACGGTCACACTACCAATACCGCGTATCGTTCGGTAAAAGCGCTCAAAAATCGCTTGCCTCCCGATACTCGTATCGAATTTGAAGTTTCTTTCTGGGCGATCCGGGATGCCAATAGGGATGACAAAGAATTTCTTGATATAGTTGATGGTAAAAAGCCTGAGGAAATCATTGCATTAGGTAAGGAACTTTATCAACAACGTAAAGCTGCCGGGTTTAAAGGTTATGAGCAATATTCAAGCTGGGAAGAAATGATTACTAAATTTAACAAAGAGAGAAGTGATCAGGATAACCGTAGAAGCACAATAAAAGAAGACGCCAAGGATAAAGCCAATGACGTTTTATATAATTTAAATTCACCGAACAAGTAAGGTTTTTTGATCCACCAGGGCGGAAACAAAGTGGCTTGCTTCGGCAATGGTTTGTTCCATTGCATAAATAAGTTGTGAAATATCGATACTGATTTCAGTAAACTCATGCTGCAATGCCGAGATTGCGCGTGCATTAAGATTGTGCTTAAGATGTAACACTTGATCTTTAAATGCTGCCAGAACCGGCTGAATTTTACTTTCAGCTCTGTGCATCGCTTTAATCAGCCGGGCATAATTTTGTCTGGCTGCTTTAAGCTGTTGTTTGCTGCTATTACGCAATGCGCGATTAGTGTATTCATTGAGTTCGTTTTCCCATTCTACAAATAGCGCCTCACTGACTTCCTCTATTGCCCTGATTCTGGCACTGACGGTATCGGATTTTGAGCGGCAAAACTGGTATTGCCTGTTGAGCAGATTATATCGATGCTCTAGCGGCGTTTCATTGATACAGACCAGATTTTTAAATTGTTCCAGCGCATCTTCGAACTCATTTCTGGTTTCATTAAGGCTGATACACGTCTGTTCTACCTTATAAACAACAATATCCCGCTTATGCTCGCCTATCGATTCTCTGGCGTTGTAACAAGCTGACCTGAATTTTTTTAAGAAAAACCGAATAATTAAAATTAATGAATTTGTAGATTTGTTATTTTCAGTCATTAGAGTTTTGTACGTCAACAATATGTACTTAGAATCGTACAAATTAGACAAGAATTAAAAAGGATAAGAGAGATAATTACAATTTTATTAAGAACCTAGTAAAATGCCAAAACTGAATTGTCGAAATTGGACAATTATTCTAGTTAAGTCATCTAATTTAATTAAAACCCGGGTATTTTACTCTTGAATTTTAAAATACGCATTTAAGTTGGTTTGGATTGAAAATAATCATGTTTATTGAGGTATTAGCGTGGAGCTAAGCGGCGCACAAATCCTGGTTCAGAGTCTAATAGACGAAGGGGTGGAAT
>JBAQEN010000290.1:0-5090 GCA_049286765.1 Methylococcaceae bacterium | reverse complement strand
ATCCTTAATTTCTCCAAAAAAGAGTTCTACCATTGTTTTTGCTTCGCGTTTGTCTAAACCTAACTCGTCAAACAGGCTTTCAGAAAAATCGGCCTTCGTTAATGTCATTCAATCTGTCCTTTAGCCTTGTATTAGTTGTATTGGTTTATGGGTCTGTGACCTTGCTCAATAGAGGAACTTGACTGACATCTAATCACCCCAGTCGTTATCCGTTAACAGCGTCCTTCAGCGTTTTACCGGGTTTAAAGGCAGGTATTTTTACAGCTGCAATAGTGATTTCCTGTCCGGTTTGTGGATTACGACCAGTACGCTCTGCTCTGTCTTTAACAGCAAAAGTGCCAAAACCAACCAAGGTAATAGAATCTCCAGTTTTTAAAGTGGCTCCGATGGTTTTAATTATGGCATCTAAGCCACGTCCTGCGTCTGCTTTAGTTAAATTAGCGCGTTCAGCGATAGCGGTTATGAGTTCGGACTTATTCATGAAGAGGTTCCTTGTAAAAGTGTTGAGGTTAAGTCAGTTGCAATGATCTTTATGAGTTTGTTTAGTAATGATAATACTGGCTATGATTTTTTTCATTTTTATTGTTCCTCGCTGATTTGGTTTTGCGCAGGCAGTTATCAACATAGGAGTGGCCAGGTTTAGACTAAGTTGCCGTGAGCTAATAATCACTTTGGCGACTTTCCACAATTAGGAAGTTTGTTTTCCAACTGTCGATGGAGCATTTATGTTCGGAGGACACTAATTTTGGCTACAACTCTTCCCTGAACTGAAAATTGTTGATACTAATTTATCGACTAAGACGATTGACCTGATTAAGTACAGCCTTGACATCATCATACTCATACTGGATGGTGCTAAACACACCATCTTTTTCCAATAAAAGTGTTGGAAAACCTTTTACATCCAGTCTGTGTGTGAATTCAATCTCTTTTAACAACGCCTCATGGACGACTGGACTTTCCATATCCGCTGAAAAGCGCACCCTATCCAAACCGATTTCATTTGCCAGTTCAATCAGCGTGCTCTGATCGGCAGGATTTCTGGCCGGCAAATAATACGCCTGTTGGATTGCCAGGATCATGATCTCTTCGTATCCGGGGTCTTGTCGCCTTGCGGTTATGACGGCACAACAGGCCGCATAGGTCGACCGTCGAGGCTCACATTTTTCCCAGAATTTGAAATTAAACGGGGTACCGGGAGCGGTTTGTTGGATTTTTTGCCAGATACCCTTCAGCTTAGCCTGCATGTCGGTCGGCATCGCTTGATCAGTATCCGGAGCCAGTCCTCCCAGAACGCGTTGGCCGCGCACATGATCAGGAAGACCGGCAACGATTTCTTGCCAGAGAGGCCTGAATGCCCAACACCAACTGCACATGGAATCGTGGAAGTAGTAAAGATGAAATGGCATGGCTAAACCTATGCGAGTAATAACGTAATCAAAATTTGATCGCCAATAAGTCATTTAAAATTTATTATAGGTTGATGGCTAATAATCAGTCCCGAATGAAAACTTGTCAAGGTCAATAAATGGCATCTGCATTTTCCCACATAGCCGTTCCGGCGGCGCTATATGCCAGCTTCAAAAGCGACACAGTAAATTTCAAATTATTGTTACTGGCCTCTGCATGCTCAGTTATTCCTGATGTTGATATCATTGCCTTTAGATTGGGTATCCCTTATCAATCACAATGGGGACATCGTGGTTTTACGCATTCCTTAGTCTTTGCCCTATCCCTAGCTGCTTTGTTAACTTTGTTTCACCGGAACTTCAAATCTACGCCTTGGGCCATATTTTGGCTTTGCTTCGTGTCATGTGCTTCCCATGCATTTCTTGACGCCATGACCAATGGCGGACTTGGTGTAGCATTGTATTGGCCTTTCAGTTTAGATCGGATATTTCTCCCGTTTAGGCCCATTCAAGTTTCCCCCATCGGGATTAGCAGCTTTTTACCGAACGCTTAGTGAGTTTTATCCCTTTTATCTCAGCCAACATACCAACAGAATTTCCCGTCGTTTGCACTTCATTGGTACAATCACCGCCCTGATGTTACTTGTTTCTGCTTTCATCACACAACTGTGGTGGTTCGTTGCCATAGCTTTTGTTCAAGGATACGCCTTTGCCTGGTTAGGACATTTCTTCTTTGAACACAACAAACCTGCCACCTTCGCTTATCCCTGGTTTAGCTTTATTAGCGACTTGTGCCTGTGGTGGGAAATGTTGATCGGCAAGATTCAATTTTAGGTAATAGTGCGATTAGGGCATATATCATGCGCTCGAAAGCTGACCTTGACCCATTTCAAGTAATTCTGTGAATTACCGGCCATTTGCCGACTGTCGTGTTTTTCAAGTCAATGGCAGTTGAAAGCCCCTGATCAGCCAATCAACGCCAAGTTCAGTGGTGACCGGAACGGAGTTGTCTTTTGCGTAACAAAATGAGAGTAGCGGTGCGACTGGCATGAAAGCACGTCTATTTCGCTAAGTCGAGCGACCGTCGAAATGCTGTATTGGGATAGCTTCAAGATCGAGGCCTTCAATACAACGTATATTGATTGCAGCCATTGCATTACCTTTTGGGTCAGTACCTTCACCATAAGGATGAATACCACATTTTGGGCAAAACCGATGCTTAATGAGATGCTTATTAAATGTATAAGTTGAAGCTGCTTCGTCTGGTGTAATTAGCTTAAGATCGGAACGAGGTACAAACCAAAGGAGCGAACCTTTGCGCTGACATATTGAACAGTTACACGCGGTCGCTTGCTTTAGCTCACCTTCTACTTCAAATGCTACGTTGCCGCAGTGGCAACTACCTGTGTACTTCATGGGTAAACTTCCTAAATTTATTCGCTACCTACTGATGCCTAATGTAAAGCTAACCGGGCGCGGCACGGAAAGCTGAAAAACAAAACCGCATTATAACCGCTCTCCGGTTGAGCGCCAAGTTAGGCATTGCCATGTATTGGGCGTTAATCACATAGAATGCAGACCGATCATGTTGCCCTCAGTGTCATATACCAACGCAATGAAGCCGTGCTCACCAATGGACATTTTTTCTTTGAAAATACTGCCACCATTTTCGGCAGCACGGGCGGCTTCAACAGCACAGTCTTCACAGGCAAAATAAACTAACGTGCCACCACATCCAGAGGTGACACCTTCCATTTTTACCAACATTCCGCACGCACCGTATGTGGTTTTGTTAGCGTCCTTGTCCGCAGGAAAGCTCCACATTTCCATATTCATTTTCGCTGTCGGAGTGGGCATTTTTTCCAGTTTAACTGCGAGTATGGCTTCATAGAATGCTTTGGCACGTTCCATGTTTTGTACGTAAATTTCAAACCAGACGACAGGATTACTTTGATTGCATTTCATGATATTTCTCCTTTTATGGGTTGGTTGCGATAAAGCCTAACGTAAGGCCGATCAGCGACCGGCCTACCGCCGGCTCGCGTTGTCCAAGATGCTTCAACCGCGGCGCGCCGCTTCGATTGCAGCGATGTCGATCTTTTTCATCTGCATCATCGCATCGAACGCGCGCTTGGCGGCAGCGGTATCGGGATCGGTTATCGCTTTCGTCAGAGCTAGCGGCGTAATCTGCCAGGACACGCCCCATTTGTCCTTGCACCAGCCGCACGCACTCTCTTCGCCGCCGTTGCCGACGATGGCGTTCCAATAACGATCCGTTTCGGCCTGGTCAGCGGTTGCGACCTGAAACGAGAATGCCCAGTTGTGCTTGACCTCGGGTCCGCCATTGAGCCCGAGGCAGGGAATTCCCATCACGGTAAACTCGACCGTCAACACATCCCCTTTCTTCCCTGACGGAAAGTCCCCCGGTGCGAGGTGCACCGCGCCAACGGATGAATCGGGAAAGGTCTTGGCGTAAAATCGCGCCGCGTCCTCGGCGTCGCGGTCGTACCAAAGGCAAATCGTGTTCTTTGCTTGCTTCACCATGTCTCTTCTCCATTATGATGAGTCGTCCTGCGACATAACGTAGAGCTAACCGGGCGGGGCACGGAAAGCTGAATAAACAAAACCGCATTATAACCGCGCTCCGGTTGAGCGCAATGTTTTGCAATCTCAAAAGTTACGCGCCTCTGCCCATACTCGTTCCTTACCAACGCCAGCATACCAACTCTTAAATTGAGAGCGGTATTTCTCAAAAGGTTCGGATAGTTTTGCACTGGGATCTTCGCTGAGAGAGTACGCCATACCCTCGGTGAACCAGTCAGGATCATTCCATGCCTTGATTATACCCAATCTTTCCGTCTGAAGGTGGTGAATCATTTCATGGCGCATATAGTATGGCTTCCATGCGCGTGGGCTGATGGCAATGCCAAAAGTGCCTATAGTCATGCCTGCGCGTCGCCCTAGCCCGAAGGATTGAGAGCAGGCGTCGGAGCTACAGAAAATCACGCGCGGCTTATGTTCGATTGAGCCAACCGACGAGTCGACAAAATGCAAGGCTTCTTCGTACAGCTTGGCGGCCTCTTGAGAACGGGACACATCGTCGAGGCACAAAGTGTCATTGATGCAGGAAAACCCAGCCAGTTCAGGCGCAACAATTCGAACAGGCTTAAAAAATGCCCAGGCAGCGACAGGTACGCAAAGCAGACCGATAAGCAATAGTCGTTTTAACATACGAACTTTCTAAGGTGCATAACTCAATGTATACGACATCAGGTGTCTAATAATCCAATGCATTTGTCGTATAATTCCAGTTGTTTATGTTCAAGAAATTGATTTTATAACAGTCTCTGAATTCAAGGTCTCAGGTTGTGTGGATAAATACGACATTTAACCGAAAACTCGAAAATGACTATATCTTCCATGATAACCAGCTTTTAGGCAATAAATTCAGGAATGATCTTTGGATTCTATTAGCCTCTATTGTGATAGTCTGCAATGCGGCGCTGACCGGCCAATCAAAAAGCTGCCCGATCAGGCAGCAAAGGGTCCAGGCTGTGTAAAAACGACTTAAACGTCTGACGTCTAGCGTTTTCTTACCGGAATTTCACCCGCAATTATTGAAAATGGGTTAATACGAGAACTGTTTATTGCTCAATGGCATATTTTCTTCTCCTAAAAGTG
>JBAQEN010000289.1:0-2413 GCA_049286765.1 Methylococcaceae bacterium | reverse complement strand
GCCCATAACACTACCGGTGGAGCGATTCCTTCTGCACGCAAACCTGACAATATCCTGATTATACGGTTAACGCTGGCAGAAAGTACGCTATCCATGAGTTTAAAAACATCGTATCTGGAACTATCGGCCACCACATCAAGAATTTGTTGAGTACTCAGATTTCCGGTTCCGTACAGAACGTATAGTTTTTCTATTTCCTGAGCGGCAGCCAACAGGTTACCTTCAATTCTGGAAGCCAGTATGCGCAAACCGTCTGTTTCAGCATGTAATCCGCGCTGCTGCATTCTTTGTTGTAACCATCGAATTAACTCTTGTCCTTCTAATGGCCAAACCTGAATGACAACACCAACCTTATCCAGCGCTTCCAACCAGCGGGCTTTTAATGCACTACCAGCTACCTTTCCTGCCGTAATGAGTAACAGTGTATCTTCGGGCAAACGCTCACAATAAGCGATCAAGGCTTTTGATCCCTCTGCTCCCGGTGTGGCTAAAGGCAATCTCAAATCGATAATTTTCTTGTTCGCAAAAATAGATAGGGAACTTGCCGATACTGCTAATTGATTCCATTCAAACCCTGTTTCAGCTGATAAAATCTCACGGCTTTCAAATCCAGCATTTCTTGCCGCCTTTCTGACTGAATCGGCCATTTCTCCCAGCTGCAACGGCTCATCGCCGGTAATAAAATAAACCGGCATCAGGCCTTTTTGCAGAGCCGCGCTTAACTGCTCAGGCTTAAGACGCATGTTATTTGGATCTCACTTCCAGGGCAACTCTGGCACGATTAACTATCGAACGCACTGCCTGTTGATACATTTCGGCACGAATCGTTGATTCCTCGTTACCTTTTGCGATAATTGCCACCTGATCATTAAAATACTCCCGTTTAATCTCGATGGGCTGCCGCGGCATCAACACCTTGTTTTTGGAATCAAGCAATTCATAATCAAAACGATAGCTCAGCTCAAAATCGTTAGCTATCCCCCCGGAACTCAAAGACAATACACGCCGGTGATTATCTTCATCATATATTTTGACAATGAGACCAGCAGTCTCAGGAGAGTTTGCAAGCGGCACGGAAGATTCATCCATCGTCCTTTTGAATTGTTCACGCAATTGTACAGATCCGCCCTCTAAATAAACATTTTTTAGACCTGCAGGTAGTTCCAAAGGCCCCCGCAAGTGATAACCGCAGGCGCTTGATAGTAAAGCCATAATCAATATAACTGATTTTTTTATTAACACTCACTACTCCAGACGACCAAAGCCGCCTCTACACAATTAAACAACAATATTAACCAGTTTTTTAGGCACCACGATCACCTTTCTAACCGGTTGGTCTGTAATAAATCGCTGAACATGTTCATCGTTCAACGCCATTGCTTGCACTTCATCCGATGTTGCCGCTGCCGGAACAGCAATTTTACTGCGTAATTTACCGTTCACTTGCACCACTAACTCCAACAAATCCTGCTCTAAAGATGCGCTATCAACTTTAGGCCATGATTCGCTAACCACCGCTTGTTGATGACCCAAATCCAGCCACAATTGATGACAGATATGCGGCACTATTGGCGCTAACATCAATACGATCGCTTCCAGAACTTCCTGACGTATAGCTTTGCCATTATCGGAATCGTCGCTGAATTTGGCCAAGGTATTGACCAGCTCCATGTTGGCTGCGATGGCGGTATTGAAGATAGTGCGCACCCCCATATCATGAGTGACTTTCTGGATGGTTTGATGCAATTGTCTACGAACCGCCTGCTGCTCTTCTGTCAATGACGATTTATTAATTCCGGAAGTAGAACCACCTGCCTCAATATGCAAATAGGCCTGCTTCCAGAGCCTTTTCAGAAATCTGAACGCCCCTTCAACGCCACTATCTGACCATTCCAGCGATTGTTCAGGAGGCGCTGCAAACATGATGAACAAGCGCACGGTATCGGCGCCGTACTGGTCTATCAATCCCTGCGGATCGACTGTATTGCCTTTTGATTTGGACATTTTGCTGCCGTCTTTTAATACCATGCCTTGCGTCAACAGCTTTTTGAACGGCTCGTCACAGACCAGCAAACCTTCATCGCACAATAATTTGGTATAAAACCGCGAATACAACAAGTGTAAAATCGCATGCTCAATACCGCCGATATAATGATCCACCGGCAACCAGTATTTACACCTATGATCCAGCATACTGTCAGCCTTGCTGCTGGCAAATCGGGCAAAATACCAGGATGATTCCATAAAGGTATCAAACGTATCGGTTTCACGGCGGGCAGCCTTACCGCATGTTGGACATGCTACATGGGAAAAAGTTGGATGGGCTACTAGCGGCGATTGTGAACCATCGAGAACAACGTCTCTAGGCAAAGTAACGGGTAAATCCTGTTCTGGCACCGGAACAGTACCGCAA
>JBAQEN010000288.1:0-4773 GCA_049286765.1 Methylococcaceae bacterium | reverse complement strand
CCGTTGGGCTACTGTATTAGTTTCAGCCAATTGATTGTAAATAATTTTCAAGTCACTAAGTTCCTGATGGGCTGTGTTTAAGTTGGCTTGCAAGACGCTAATTGTTAGGTCGGTTTTATGTTGATCTGACGCTAACGTTGCAACTTTTTCATTAGCCTCCTTCAACTTGGTTTGCAGTTGGCTGACTTGCTGGGGCAGTCCGTCCGAAACTGCTTTGGTCATCGGAAGCAAAAACAGGGCAAAGATAAATGAACTTGTTAAAAATGGTTTATTGATATTAAGCATTGATATTCTCCTGTGACAAATCAAAAAATAAATCGGTGCGTGTGTATCCAGGCACTTGCAACGATAAAATACGCAAACTGTGTTGGTGACTAAAGCTCATGAGACCGGGGTTGGCTCATTATTATCCTGATGCTTTATGAGCTTCAGCGGATACCCTTACCCTACTGCCAAAACGATCGCGATAATTTTGAGGGTTAACGCTAAGCTGACGGATAAAGGCTCTGCGCATACGTTCAGGGTCTTTAAAACCCACAATATCAGCCACAGACTCAATCGGTAACTCGGTGCTTCCCAAATAATGACGGGCTGCATCAATACGCGCCAACTCCACAAACTTTGCCGGTGTCATACCCGTTTCTGCCAAGAAAAACCGTGCAAAATTTCGGGGGCTCATAAACATGCGCTTAGCCAGTGTTTCTACGCGCAAATCTTCGGTAAGATGAATCATAATCCACGCCTGTAGATCTTTAACCTCAGGACGGGTAGCCTCACTGGTCAAATAGGCGCTGAATTGGGACTGGCCGCCAGGCCGTTTCAGAAACATAACCAGATAACGCGCGACCATCAAAGCCAGGTCACTGCCCCAGTCTTCTTCAATCAGGGATAAGGCCATATCAATGCCCGAGGTTACGCCGCCCGATGTTGAAATATAGCCATCGCGCACAAAAATCCGGTCCGGATCAACGGTAATCGATGGATAATCACGCGCCAAGCGATCACAAAAAAGCCAATGGCTGGTAACACATAGGCCATCCAGAAGACCACTTTCGGCGAGCAGAAAAGCCCCTGTACAGACTGCCGAAAGCCGTTTAACCCGTGGCGCTATGGCTCGAACCCAGTCCTGCAATGCCGGATCGCACAACAGATAGTCCACATCAATCGTGCCGGCAATCAGCAGAGTATCAATACCGTCATGGACATCGCTATAGGCTTTATTGGCGATGATCTGCAGACCGCATGAAGCCGTTATTGGCCCCGGCTTTGCCGCTAATACTTCTATTGAATAGACTGGATCACTGGATAGACCGGATAGCTTCAAACCAATGTTGGCAAAAGAAAACACCTCCAAAGGGCCGGTAACATCGAGAATCTCAACACCGGGGTATACGACCATGGCGATATTTCTTACTTTCGGCTCACGAGCCTGTGCCTGGGCAGTAATAAATTTTTCCGACGTGGCTGGTTTATATTTTTCCATAACACTGAATATCTTTTGCTAAAAATCAACAATCGTGAAATCAACTAATTGGTTAACCTGATGGGATACCCCTATGGTGTTTTTGACCATGCCCGGTTTTTTAATGATGCTGGTTTCCTAACACATGTACTAATTCAATAATTTTTTTGATGGTTATCAACCGCCTCCGGTTCTTTATGTTGGGTTGATCCTTCCAATCGTGATAAATGACCAATTTGTTGACGAACTGCACACTCAATCAAATCGCCAACTTTGAGTGGTTTTTTGAACATTTCGTTGTAAGTGGACATAAGTACCTCCTTGATACAGGATAGGTTAGAAGTTTCGTTTATCATTTTCAAAAAAAATCAAAATGATGCATCACACCTGGATTAGTTCTTTTTTCGTTACCTGGAACGATAGGTTCTTTGAACTAACTAATAAGTGGTTTCATGAATTTCTTCTAAAAATAATGGACTTAATTAAATTTACTCTTATTAGAAACTTTTACACAATGACATTCTTCCCTCATTTTCTGCCAAAATAATCACTCAAATGTAATTCTTCATACCGGCAATGATTTTAATTGGGTAGATAGTGACTTGTAAGCCAATTCTAAACGGCAGAGTAGCTTGTAAAGGCAGGTGATTTTTTAGTTTACTAAAGCATAAATGCACCAGCTTGCGCGTGGCGGAGATGAGCGTGAAAATCTGGTTTTTCCAAGTTCCCGCAAGCGTTGGTATGCGGATTATGTTGAATAACGGCCATGAACAACAAGGCACAGATGTGTGCGGTTACTGCTTTGGGTAACCGTGGACACAGAATTTCATCATTCTGTCATGCGTCTGTTATAGCTTTAGCATTTGCTTAACAGTTCCAATGTTAACCACAGGGTTACGATATGCAAATTTTAAGTTTAATGAAACTGGCTGATATATTCACTGTCGGCAACTTATGCTGCGGCATACTTTCAATCTTGCTCGTTATTGATGGCCATTATGGCTTTAAGGTTGTTGCCAAAAATAACTTCCCGAAATCAGTTTACTTGAGGGACAGCACGATAATTCCAATGAGGGAGGATGCGGGTCGTATTAAATACGCATAGTTTCGATGAAATCCGCTGCGCAATTCAAGGATAGCTGCCAACTCAATTTAAGAAGGTTATTGTTAGCCTTATCCTAAGTTGTTCTTTCTACTACATGAGAGTATGCTGTGTATAGCTATAAATTAAGGGCACTTCTATTAATTTAATTTTAAATATTGGTGTTTATAAGTTTCAATGACTTGTATTCGTCAATATTATGAAGAAAGCAATTTTTAGAGGTTCCCTTAATTCTCCGAACACTGAATTACCAGTGATATCTACACGTAATTTCAGAACCTCCCACAATCATTTGGAACAAGTCTAATGAGCAAAGAACAAAAAAGTAATAAAGAAGACAAGAAAAAACCTGCATTAAGCCCAAAAGAAAAGAAGGCCGCAAAAAAATCCAAGAAAGAGTCTAAAAGCTAATAAAACTCCAGAACAATTGTAACCAGCAAACGGTGACTTGATACCTGCGGACAAGCCTCTTTAAATTTAGCTAAAATCACCACCTCATTTAAGTTGTCGGAAGCTTCTTTGAAAGCCCCTTATAAAATCTCTAACGACATTAGTTTTTCGGATGGATTTTTGTAAAATGGCGTTGTATTTCCTGCACCCAGCCTAATCGACGCTGGTGCAATCTATTTCTTTTAGAGGTCGCCAGTTTGGATCAGAACGGAACCGTCCTCTTCATAATAATCTCGCTCTATGAGCTTTCTCGCTGCCTCTTGTATAACCGTACGATGTTGGGCTACTGACTGCATAAGCTTATCATCTGAGGCTCCAAATTTAGCTCTCAGACTTTCATACGAGATACGGCAAAGCACCCGTTTTTTGTCAACTTCCGCAACAACGGTTGCCATTTTTGTCATATTATTCCAGCATTCAAGCCTAGGGAAAGAAATCATAATATCTCCTGATTCAGATAGTTGATGGCTGGTAAATTGCATTTACAAGCTGTACTCGTTGATGCATCACCAATTAACTCCGCCGGAACTTTCGAAATGATAATGCAGCTCCCCTCATAGCGTAATAAAGCCAAATTTCCCGTCCTTTATGACGGTACTTTTTTACGTAAGCATAGGTATGGCATAGAGTTGTTTGACATCCATTGAGGAGGCACGTGATCAATATACGCTAAGATGCATCTAATAGCAGTTTTATATTTTGGTGACACCTTATTTTTGTATGGCAATAAGCCTCGCAATCGTTGCGGCGGATCATTTGTCAAGCTAGACCTTTTAATTTTTATAATCAGCAACATACAAATAATGGCTGATTTGATCAATTCATTCCGATAGCAAAAAGAAACATCAAGAAAAAACTAAGAACGTCAATGCTTGATACACACAAGAAAAGTATAATTTTACTTATTCATTTTCCTTAGTTAGCTAACTGACCATTGCCAATTTAGCGAATAATCATTCTGAAGTGTGCGACTGTGAAACAGCGTCCAATATTTACCATTTTCAGCGTCGGTTTTACCAGTTAATAGCTACAATAAACATTAAAAAACAATGCGATAATTATTTTACATGGTCAATTTTGACGCTGTTTTCACCGATAAACTGATCATTTTTCCACACTGTTTTACACAAATCATTGGATTTTTCAATTATCGCTCAAACTGATAAGCTTTGCGGCAGAAACCAAGAAACGTTGATAAATTGTTCTGATGAAGCAAAAGCAAGCAATAACCATAATAAGCTAAAAAATCCAGGCGCTAACAGAAATACCGGCTGAAACAATTCGATGTGTTTACAGCGCAAACCCTTCAGGCCATAAATTAACTATCTTTCAGGATTAGCTATGCCCACTAACAACTTTGTTAACAAGCCCAAACTATCAATCAATAACCTTCCCGAAAAAGGTATGAAACAACATGATTTTATTAATGATTTCAAGCAATATTATGTCCATTTACTGGGCAGGGATGAAAATCTCCAATTGCCTTTTTATGAGGGCAAGGCCTTATCACTAGCGATTCGTGACCGCTTGATGGATCGCTGGAAGGTCACCCACCAAACCTATAAAAACTATGACTGCAGAAGGGGTTATTATCTTTCTATGGAATATCTTATCGGACGCACTTTAAGCAATGCCATGCTTAATCTGGGTGTAACCGATACGGTGACTCAGGCTATGTATGATCTCGGCATTGAAATTGAAGAGTTGATCACTAGTGAGCATGATGCAGGATTGGGTAATGGCGGCCTGGGCCGGCTCG
>JBAQEN010000287.1:0-8317 GCA_049286765.1 Methylococcaceae bacterium | reverse complement strand
GGCTTATTTGCATTACACGGCAAACGAAACGATTGGCGGGGTTGAATTTCAAAGCGTGCCCGAGGTGGAAAACCTGACGCTCGTTGCCGATATGTCATCCAATATTCTATCCCGCCCAGTGGATGTGAGCCGGTTCGGTGTAATTTATGCCGGCGCGCAAAAAAATCTGGGGCCTGCCGGCATCACGATAGTGATAGTGCGCGAAGACCTTATTGGGGATGCTAATCCATTCACTCCCTCGATTCTGAATTACAAATTGCAGGCAGATAATGGCTCCATGCTCAATACGCCTCCGACCTACAATTGGTATCTGCTTGGGCTGGTGCTGGAATGGTTGAAGGAACAGGGCGGTGTAGCGGCTATTGAAGCGCGCAATATCCGCAAATCTGACAAACTTTATGCGGCTATCGATGGGTCTTCGTTTTTTTCAAATCCGGTCGATCCATCCGTCCGGTCACGTATGAATGTGCCCTTTCTTCTGGCAAACGCGGATCTTGAAAAAACCTTTTTAGTTCAGGCGAAAGAACATGGATTAGTGAACCTCGAAGGTCATCGTTCGGTGGGTGGACTGCGTGCCAGCCTCTATAACGCCATAACCGAAGAAGGCGTGGATGCATTAGTCGCATTCATGCATGAATTTGAACGAAAGCAAGGATAAACAGATGTTTAAAATATTGACTTATAACAATATTTCACGGGCTGGACTAGACAAGTTTCCAAGCTACGGCTACCAATTTGCATCGCAAATCGATAATCCCGATGCCATTTTGCTGCGATCTTATAACCTGCATGACCAGCCGATCCCCGAATCGGTCAAAGCTGTCGGCCGCGCCGGAGCGGGTGTCAATAATATTCCGGTAGAGGAATATACGAAACGTGGCATTCCGGTATTCAATGCGCCAGGCGCCAATTCAAATGCGGTGGCGGAACTGGCTATCGCAGGCATGCTGCTGGCCTCCAGGAACATTCCTGCGGCGTTAAATTTTGTCAGCGGACTGGAGGGGGATGAGGAAACTATCAATAGCCAAATAGAGAAGAACAAGAAACATTTCGCCGGTTTTGAGCTTTCCGGCAAGGCCTTGGGTGTGGTGGGATTGGGCGCGATAGGGGTAAAAGTAGCCAATTCTGCTGCAGCTTTGGGTTTAAATGTAATCGGGTTTGATCCGTTTATGTCGTTGCAGAGCGCTTGGCGGCTTTCTTCATCTGCAGTACCCGCAACTAGCATAGAAGATCTGGTTTCTCGCGTGGATTTGATCAGTCTGCATATCCCGCTAAATGATAAGACCAGGAATTTGTTCAGCAAACAGTATATAGACCGCATAAAGAAGGGTTCGACGTTGCTTAACTTTTCCCGTGCGGGTGTGGTAGATGAGGAGGCTGTCCTGGCGGCTCTGGACTCTGGCGCTCTCCATGCCTATGTCTGCGATTTCCCGACGCCTGCCCTGATAAATCATCCTCGTGCCATCGTGCTGCCTCACCTGGGAGCTTCTACAGAAGAAGCAGAAGACAATTGTGCCGCAATGGTGGCAAATCAGGTGCGTGAATTTTTGGAACAGGGCTCGATTCGTAATTCGGTAAATTTCCCGGAAGTTGCTGTTATCCCCAATGGAGAGGGTGCGCGCCTTGGCATTGCTAATCAAAATGTACCTGGTGTAGTCGGCCAGATTTCATCTGCTTTAGGTGAAGCCGGTCTCAATATACTGGATCTGCTGAACAAGTCGCGTGGCGATTATGCGTATACGCTGGTGGATATTCATGACAATGCTCCCCCCGAAATAGTGGAGCGCATACGCTCTATTGATGGCGTATTGTCTGTCCGCATAATTTGATTTTATAGTAATTGAATCAAATTAATAAGACGCCAGGATTGAGTAATAATTTCTTATCCAGAAAGTAATAATTTCTTATCTGAAATAAGATAGACCGGCTTACAAGCTTGACAAAACATAGCGTGTAAAGTAATTTAAACAAAAAATTGCAAGCTGACCGGACAACCGGAAGCCAGTGAGCCCGAAAGGGCCACTGGCTTTTTTTTGGCCAAAATTTGGCCGTATTAATCAGTTTAGCGATTAAATCACAGGAGACTGTAATGCCACATTGGTATGAAGACAATTCTCACTCGATAGGAAAAACACCGCTGGTGCGGCTCAATCGCATCACCGACGGAGCGCCTGCAACGATACTGGCAAAAATTGAAGGTCGTAATCCCGCTTATTCGGTTAAATGCCGGATTGGCGCAGCGATGATCTGGGATGCCGAGCAACGTGGATTGCTCCGTTCCGGCAAGGAACTCGTTGAGCCCACCAGCGGCAACACTGGTATTGCGCTGGCGTTTGTTGCAGCGGCGCGAGGTACGCCATTGACATTAACAATGCCGGAAACCATGAGTCTGGAACGCCGCAAGTTGCTGATTGCTTATGGCGCCAAACTGGTATTGACGGAAGGCGCCAAAGGCATGAGCGGAGCAATCGCTAAAGCTGAGGAAATCGCCGCGTCCGATCCTGATCGTTATGTTTTGCTTCAGCAGTTTAAAAATCCGGCAAACCCTGCCATTCACGAGCAGACCACCGGCCCTGAAATCTGGAACGATACCGCCGGGACGATTGATATTCTGGTCTCAGGTGTTGGCACCGGCGGGACGATTACCGGCGTTTCCCGTTATATCAAACAGAGACAAGGCAAGGCTATTATTTCAATTGCTGTAGAGCCCACAGCGAGTCCGGTACTGTCTCAGTATCGCGCAGGTGAAACGCTTAAGCCGGGACCTCACAAGATTCAAGGCATAGGCGCGGGTTTTGTCCCGGAGGTGCTCGATCTCTCATTGGTTGATGAGGTAGAACAAGTCAGTAACGAAGAAGCTATCGATTACGCGCGCCGTCTTGCCAGGGAAGAAGGCATACTTTCCGGCATTTCCTGCGGAGCAGCCGTCGCAGTGGCCATACGTATTGCCAATCGAGCTGAAAATGAAGGTAAAACTATCGTCGTTGTGTTGCCGGATTCCGGTGAACGTTATTTAAGTTCACCTCTGTTCGAAGGTCTTTTCGATGCCAAAGGTTTTGCAGCATGAACGATACGACCTATTTAAACGGCAGGTATGATTGGGGTATCGATGCGCTCGTTGCCCAATTGCGCGATCTGCGCGTGCACTCGCTGGAAACGCGAAGCCGGCGCGATAAACCACCGAAACTGCCGTCACGAAAAGAGCTACAGCTCATATTGGATGGCCTGGGCGCGGTATTGTTTCCAAATCGTCTGGGGCTGCCCGATCTGAATGACGAAGGTATCGATTACTTTGTAGGTCATACTCTCGAAACCTTGCTGCGCAAGCTTTATAAGCAAATCAGCCGCGAACTTCATTTTATTTCCGGGCATCAAGGTTTTGATGATGCTGAACACGAGCGGGCTATTAACATTGCCCGCCAGTTTGCCGCGCAGTTGCCCACAATAAGAGCGATACTCGATAGCGATATTCAAGCCGCATTCGAAGGCGACCCTGCCGCAAGAAGCCCTGACGAAGTTTTAGTTTGTTATCCGGGCATCACCGCCATCATTCATCATCGGCTTGCACATATACTTTATCGTCTAGGCGCGCCGCTGGTTGCCCGCATTATCTCCGAAATTGCCCACTCGGCCACCGGCATTGATATTCATCCCGGCGCACAAATCGGCGAGAGTTTTTTTATCGACCACGGCACCGGTGTAGTCATCGGCGAAACGGCGGTAATCGGGCGGCATGTCCGCGTCTATCAAGCCGTTACGCTGGGCGCCAAACGCTTCCTGAAAGACGATAACGGTATTCTTGTCAAAGGCAATGTGCGACATCCTATTGTTGAAGATGATGTTGTTATATATGCGGGCGCTACGATCCTGGGCCGCATCACCATTGGCCGCGGCTCGACGATCGGCGGCAATGTCTGGCTTACCCATAGCATACCCCCTGACAGCAATATCACTCAGGCGCATGTACGCAGCGAATTATTCGATGGCGGAGCCGGAATTTGAAGATTTTTGATTCCGCGGGCTTTTGCCCGTGAGTTCACAATCCGGAAGCTCCAGCTTCCAAACACCGGAAGACGGAGCTTCCATACTATTAGTTTCCGATCTGGAGATTGGAAATAAACTAACTAAATTACATTAACCACAAAAGGAAAAAGTCATGTCCGAAGATATCCATGAAGGCCAATCCCATACCGCGTTAGGCGATGTCGCCGCGCGTACTCTTGCGAATGCCACCAAAACCGTCCCCATGCTGTCAACCATCACCCCCCGGTGGCTGGTTCATCTACTGCATTGGACACCCCTTGAGGCAGGTATTTATCGAGTCAACAAGGTCAAGAATGAAAAAGAACTCCATGTTGATTGTTCCAGTCTCGATGAAAAAGAACTGCCGCAAACATTTGTCGATTACGAAGAATGGGGCCGTGAATACCGGCTGAATGCAGTTAATACCGTACTCGACATACATACCCGTATTTCTGACTTATATAGCAGCCCACATAACCAGATTCATGAACAGCTGCGTTTGACTATCGAAACCATTAAAGAGCGCCAGGAAAGCGAGCTGATAAACAACGCAGAATATGGCTTACTTAACAATGTTGCTCCAGGGTTTAAAGTACAGCCACGTACAGGTGCGCCAACACCTGATGATTTGGATGAATTGATTTCCAGAGTTTGGAAAGAGCCCGCGTTTTTTCTGGCTCATCCCCAAGCCATTGCAGCGTTTGGACGTGAATGTACCTATCGCGGCGTACCACCCGCTATAGTCACGCTGTTCGGTTCGCAGTTCTTGACCTGGCGCGGACTTCCTATAATCCCCTCTGATAAGCTCAAGGTTACCAATGGTAAAACCAATATTTTGCTGCTCCGCACCGGTGAAAGCCGTCAAGGCGTGGTCGGTCTTTACCAGCCTAACCTGACCGGCGAACTAAGCATGGGCCTTTCAGTCCGTTTTATGGGCATCAATCACAAAGCGATCGCCTCTTATCTCATCTCGCTGTATTGCTCGCTGGCGGTGTTGACTGATGATGCGCTCGGGGTGCTCGAGAATGTCGAAGTGGGCAAATATCATGAATACGAGTGAATTTAAATCCAGTCTAGCGCAACACGATTTTACGGAAAATATGGATCACACCGCATCACTGCCCGATGTAGACCATCTGACTAAACTTGCCAACGAGCTGTTTTCAGCTTTACCCTGCGATGGTTCGAGAATCGGCATTGCCACCTCGGCAATACCGGGCGGATTGTCTTCACCGTTGGCAGGCCTTGATAAATCCAGGGTAACCGGTATTACACCGCAAGGTTTTGGCCTGCCAGGGGAAGCGGAGTTGCGGCATTTATACGCGCCGCGTAAGCCGTCTATCGAGAGCGTCCCGGACAGTATTGATACGGGACCGGCTTTAGGCAATCCGGCTTCAGCTGCAGCACCGGGTTTAACATCGCCCTTGGCGGGTCTGGACAAGGCAGTGCTGGCGGGTGTTTTCCAGCACGACTTTGGTCTGCCCGGCGAAGCTGAATTGCAGAAGCTGCTGGTTTCATATCAGCCTTCCGGAAACAATATTCCCGGAGGTATTGATGCCAGTTCAATTCCAGCCGTTGCCTCTTCGGTGGCGGGACAGGAACTGACGGCTGAAGCGCTGGCAGATATTGATAAATCAGCGGGAGCGGGTATTTCGCCGCAGGTTTTTGAAGCAGAATTGCAAAAACTTTTAGCAGCAAATTCCGCGGTTACCGGGAGTATTCCGAAAAGCGCGGCGGGCAGTCCGGTTCCCGGCATTCCCGCTGCGCCGGCAACGCCAGGTTTGCCTGGCTCTTTGGCTGACCTGGACGCTTCATTGATAGCAAGTCTTTCGCCTCAGATCCTTGGTCTGCCGGGTGAAGCCGAGTTGCAAAACTTGCTGGTTGCGCGCTCACCTTCCGGAAGCAACATTTCCGCAACCAACATTGCCGGAAGCAACATTCCTGAAAGCATTGATGCCAGTTCAGTCCCTGCCATTCCGTCTTCAGTGGCGGGACAGGAATTGACGGCAGAATCGCTGGCAGATGCTGACAAAGCAGCGGAAGCGGGTGTTTCGCCGCAGGTTTTTGAAGAGGAATTGCAAAAACTTTTCGCGGCAAATGCAGCGGCTACCGGGAGTGTTCCGAAAAGCCCGGCGGGTAGCTCGATTCCCGGCATTTCCGCTTCGGCGGCAAAACCGGGTTTGACTGGCTCCCTGGCTGACCTGGATGCTTCATTGATAGACAGATTGTCACCCGAGGTCTATGGTCTGCCGGGCGAGGCAGAGTTGCAAAAGCTGTTCTTTCCGTTTTCTGCGCCTTCGGTAAGTAATATTCCTGCAAGCGCGGGGCCGGGTTCATCATTTTATTTTGTTGATGAATTGAAAAACGGTGGCTTTAATGCGCAGGCGCCTGCTCTGGGTTCTGCTCATCCGCCTTTTGATGTCCACATTGTGCGTCGTGATTTCCCGATTCTAAAAGAACGGGTCAACGGTCATCCGTTAGCCTGGCTGGATAACGCGGCGACGACCCAGAAACCGCAGGTGGTGATTGACCGGGTTTCGTATTTCTATGAGCACGAGAATTCCAACATTCATCGTGCAGCTCATGAATTGGCCGCGCGAGCGACTGATGCTTACGAAAAAGCGCGGGATACCGTTGCGCATTTTTTGAATGCGCCTTCTTCGGAAGAGATTGTTTTTGTGCGGGGCACAACCGAAGGCATCAATCTGGTTGCTCAAAGCTGGGGCCGGCAAAATCTTGTTGCGGGTGATGAGATCGTCATCACGTGGCTGGAGCATCATGCCAATATCGTACCGTGGCAACAACTGGCTGAGGTAACAGGCGCGAAGCTGCGCGTTGTACCGGTTGATGATAGCGGTCAGGTGTTGCTGGGTGAATATCA
Organism: Methylococcaceae bacterium; assembly: GCA_049286765.1. GTDB lineage: Bacteria > Pseudomonadota > Gammaproteobacteria > Methylococcales > Methylomonadaceae > JAGXGJ01. The sequence goes on along the minus strand of JBAQEN010000287.1, from coordinate 1,413 downwards.
GAAACTGCTGGGTTCACGCACCAGACTGGTCTCGTTTACGCAGGTATCCAACGCACTCGGCACGGTTACGCCAGCGCAGGAAATCATCGCCATGGCTCATCGTGTTGGCGCCCGGGTTTTGCTGGATGCCGCTCAATCCGTTTCGCACTTGAAGGTAGATGTGCAAGCGCTTGATTGTGACTGGTGTGTATTCTCCGGGCACAAGATATTCGGTCCAACCGGTATTGGCGCTGTGTATGGCAAGGCAGAGTTGCTTGAGTCCATGCCGCCCTGGCAAGGCGGCGGTAACATGATCGATGATGTAACGTTTGAAAAAACCACATTCCAGCCTGCTCCAGCACGCTTTGAAGCCGGTACCGGCAATATTGCGGATGCCGTAGGCTTGGGGGCGGCGCTTGAATACGTGACAAAAATCGGTATTCATAATATCGCAGGTTATGAGCATGAGTTACTGGTTTATGGAATGGAGGCGCTTAGGAGCATCCCCGGCTTGCGCGTGATTGGCACTGCAGCGGAAAAAACCAGCGTATTATCGTTTGTGCTGGCAGGGCACAGCAATCAGGATATTGGTGTCGCTTTAAATAAGGCGGGTATTGCTGTACGTACCGGTCATCATTGCGCACAACCTATCTTGCGCCGTTATGGTCTGGAAAGCACGGTACGCCCTTCACTGGCATTCTACAATACCTATGAAGAAATCGATCGTCTGGTCAGTACCGTTAAACAGATTCAGGGAGGTAAAAGAATTTAACCTATTTGCATATGTGACGCTTCCGTTATTACTGCCGGTTCCCGCGCATCTGCATGGGAGCCGGTTCTAAAACAGCATTGTAGGGGGTTGGGCAACGGCTTTATAGTTGGCCAACATTACAGTGTCCGGCGATGGAACGATGGTGGAAACATATCAAAATATTTGCCAAGCTGAATCTTGGAAATGTCGGGCATAAAAAGCATGCCCGGCCTGCTACTAAAACCAAATGCACAGAGCTCAATTTGTAGCGAACTGACAGAATTACTCCTGTTCTTCATTCAAACCAAATTTTATAACCCTGTTTTTTTAAACCGCATTGTTATAAGAATCAAGCGTTGGAGACATTTCATGGGATTTTTACATCAATGGTATGGTGAATTGAGTAACACCTGCACCTATTGTCTAGTGGATAAACAGTTAAGTGAAGAGATGAAGATCAACACGGTTGAATGGCATATCAAGACGAGGCAGGTGTTGCCAATATGAGGGCACAGGTAATTATTATCGGCGGTGGTCTTTCGGGTGCTTTGGCAGCCATGCAGCTCGCACAGTCTCCGGGTGGTCCTGACGTACTGATGATTGAAAAAAATCCGGAATTGCTGGGTCGTGGTGTAGCCTATCAGTATGATTTTACCCATCAGCCCTTGAATGTCGTCGCCGGG
>JBAQEN010000286.1:0-6131 GCA_049286765.1 Methylococcaceae bacterium | reverse complement strand
GGTTGAGATCATCAATGATGCTGATCTGGATGATGACCAACGCAGAAAATTGGAGCGGGAATTTAAGCGCGATTATCCGATTTTAACATCTGAACAGCGATTAGATGCTATTGCCAGGGATTTGGTGTGGCATTTCAATGATCGCGGTTATCAGGGTAAGGCCATGTTTGTCGCGCTGGATAAACCGACTGCGGTAAGGATGTATGATTTGGTGATGAAATATTGGCCGCAGTATGTCTCTGAACTGAAACAGAGGATTGCCAAGGCTGATGACCAGCAAGAAGAACTTGCACTAAAACAGCATTTAAAGCGAGTTGCAGAAACCGAAGTGTGCATTGTGGTGAGCAGCGAACAAAATGAGGTGAAAAAATTTGCAAAGCTGGGCTTGGATATAGTGCCACACCGAAAAAAAATGATGGAACGCGATTTGGAGACCGAATTTAAGGATGAAAACAATCCGTTCCGCTTGGTAATAGTTTGTGCGATGTGGATTACCGGGTTTGATGTACCATGTGTTTCGACAGTGTATTTGGATAAACCCATCAAAGGTCATACCTTGATGCAAACCATAGCCCGTGCAAACCGGGTCTATGACGATGAGAAGGAAAACGGCTTGATTGTTGATTATGGCAATGTTTACAAGCAATTGGAAAAAGCCTATTCCGTTTATGGTGAAGGCGGCGATAAAGGAAAATCCAAAACCGGGGGCGATGGTGGAGAAAGTGGCCGACCGGTTGAAAAGTTGGCAAAAATGGCTGACGAATTGGCGGCTGCTATTTCGGAGGTATGCAAGTTTCTGAAGAAAATGCAGTTTGATTTGGATAAGTTAATAAATGCCAGCAGCGCTCTGAAAAAATTAAGCTATTTAAAGCAAGCGGCCAATGCGGTTTGTTTAAATGAAACCACAAGAACTCAATATGAAGTTGCTGCGCGAAATGTGTTTCGAAAATACAAGGCGTTGTTTCCGGAAGAAGAGGTTAAACCGTTTCTGAAAGAATTTAATGCGATTAAGGCGATATACGATCAACTTAATCAAAAAACCATGCAGGCGGATATTAGCGACGTTATTCGCAGGCTACAACAGGAAGTCAACTTCAGTGTTAGCACCCGCGAAAATGAAGTGCATGAAGATGATTATGTCGATATAAGTACCCTGGATTTCGACAAGCTTAGAGCTGCATTTGCTAAATCGAGTCAAAAAAATGCAGTGGTGTTTGATCTACAGGCAGCGATTCGGAAAAAACTGGATCAAATGGTTCAGCAAAATCCAATTCGACTGAAATTTTACGACAAATATAAAAAAATCATTGAGGAATACAACAAAGGCAAGGATATCCAAGCTGTGCACAAAGCCTTTGATAAACTTAATGATTTTATGAAAAACGACCTTACGCCGGAAATGGAGCGGGCAATGTGCGAGGGATTGGATGAAGAAACCTTGGCAATTTTCGATTTGCTGAAAAAACCAGAGTTATCCAAAGATGAAGAGGAAGAAGTCAAAGAAGTTGCCAAAAAGACATTGGAGACTTTGAAGGCGGAAAAACTGAAAATCGAACGCTGGAGGGAAAGCACCCAAGTTACTGCACAAGTGAAAACCATGATTGACCATAGCCTTCAGTGGTTACCGCAAGAGCCTTATCCAGATGAGGAAGTGGATATTAAAAGTCTGTTGGTTTATCAGCATATTTATGCCAATTATCAGGGGGCTGGATTTAGCAGTTATGGATATTTCAATCGTTGAAATTTGCTGGATAAATCATAGCATCGGCATATAGTAATTATTTGGCCCATATTATTCCCCCTTTGTAAAAAGGGCCGAATTAGAGAAGTCTTATAGGTATTTTTACATATTTACTCACCACAAAACAAACTAAACTCTACCGGTAACAAGTCCAATAATCCACGCAGAATTAATAATCCATGAAAAATACTCCGCTGCCTCCCTCACAACTCTATAAGCCTTGCAATCTCGAACACTTAAAATTTGATTCTACCGACGAGCTTGAAGAGATAGATATTGCCCTCGGCCAGGAACGCGCCATAGACGCTATCAAATTTGGTATCCGAATTCATAAAAACGGTTACAACATTTTTGCAATGGCGCCTGCCGGCACAGGAAAATTGACTGCGACACGGCAATTGGTTGAACACGAAGCCAGAAGGCAAGCCATCCCTTCAGACTGGTGTTATGTAAACAATTTCAGACAACCCGCCAAACCAGCCGCCATTAAATTAATGCCGGGGCAAGGTAAAATTTTCAAGGAAGATATGGAGGAATTGGTAGATGAACTGAGTGTCGCCATACCGGCCGCTTTCGACGGTGACGAATACCGTTCAAGGGCGGGTGAACTTGAAAGTCAATCCCGCCAGCGTGAAATCAATCAACTCAGCGAGATAAGAGATGAGGCCGCAAACAATCATATTATTCTCACAGAAACTGCAACCGGTTACGCATTTTTTCCTGCGGATGACAAAAATGAGGCGATCAGTCCTGAAGAGTTTAATAAGCTGGATAAAGACAAGCAGCATGAAATACAAAACACCATCATTAATTTACAGGAACGCTTACAGAAGTTACTGAAAAAGTTCCCGCTCTGGCGGAAGGAAACCAAGCGCAAACTCCAGGCGCTTAACCGTGAAGTCGCTGAACTTGCCGTCAATCATTCAATTGATGAATTGAAAGAAAAGTACGCAAAACAGACAGCCATTCTTGGTTATCTGACCGATGTGCAGAAAGATATTATTGATCACGTTCGGGATTTTATCCCGCATAGCGAAAAATTAATCTCTTTTATGGAACTACCGCAGGAACCGAATCCACTGAAACGCTATCAGGTCAATCTGATGGTTGATTTCAGTAACAAGAAATCCGCTCCGGTGATTTTCGAAGATCATCCGAATTACAGTAATCTTCTTGGCCGCATTGATCATCAGGCTTTCATGGGCTCGTTAGTTACCGATTTCACGATGATCAAGCCTGGCGCCCTGCATAAAGCCAATGGCGGCTATTTAATTCTCGACGCCAGAAAACTGCTATTTCAGCCTTATGCCTGGGAAACTCTTAAAAGAACTTTATATGCCGGTGAAATCCGTATTGAATCATTGGAACGAGCGCTCAGTTTTATCAGTACATCGTCACTGGAACCTGAACCGATACCGCTGGATTTAAAGCTCATTTTATTGGGTGATCCGCTGATTTATTACTTATTGAGCGCTTATGACCCTGAATTTCATGCACTCTTTAAAGTTGCGGCTGATTTTGATGAGTCTGTTTCCCGAGTAGACAGCAGTCAGGATTATGCCCGTTTCGTGGCTACCATTGCCCGGCAGGAAAAATTGCGGCCGCTTAGCCAAAATGCCGTTGCCAGGGTAATTGAGCATAGCTCAAGAATGACCGGCGATGCCGAAAAACTGTTAACCCATCTGCGCAGTATCAAGGATTTATTAACCGAATCCGATTATTGGGCGGAGGATAATGGCCACGACCATATTACAAACAGCGATGTGCAACAGGCCATTGATCATAAAATCCGTCGATTGGACAAGATCAGGGAGAAACTGTACGAACACATTCACCGGGGCACTATTTTAATAGATACCGAAGGCAAGGTAACCGGCCAGATCAACGCGCTTTCAGTTTTGCAACTCGGCGAATTCAGCTTTGGACAGCCCTCCCGCATCACTGCAACAACCCGCCTGGGTAGCGGAAAAGTGGTCGATATTGAGCGTGAAATCGAATTAGGCGGAGCGATTCATTCAAAAGGTGTCTTGATATTATCGAGTTTTATCGCTGCCCGTTATGCCCGAAAAAGTCCTTTTTCAGTCGCTGCCAGCCTGGTATTCGAACAGTCTTACAGCCATGTAGAAGGTGACAGCGCTTCTCTGGCCGAACTTTGCGCTATTTTATCGTCCATTGCCCAGATTCCTTTAAGGCAGGATCTTGCGATTACCGGATCAATTAACCAACTGGGGCAAGTTCAGCCTATAGGCGGCGTGAATGAAAAAATTGAAGGCTTTTTCGATATTTGCGCAAAAAAAGGTTTAACCGGCGCCCAGGGCGTTATTATTCCAGCCGCCAATATCAAACATTTGATGCTGCGCTGGGATGTTGTTCATGCTGCTCAAGCCGGGCAATTTAATATCTATGCGGTAACCACCGCAGATGATGCGCTGGAGTTACTTAGCGGCATGGATGCGGGCGTTGCTGATGAGCAGGGCGAATACCCGCCGGAATCATTTAATGGCCGGGTCGAAGCCCAACTACTGCAATTTACGTCGATTAGAAAGGATTTTAACGTCCAATACGAAAAATGAATTTGCAATCAAAATGCCAGTTAGGAGCTAAATAAACATATTAAAAAACATCTAGTTATATTTATATGTAAATGGGATTTTAATTTTTTCATACCTAAGCCATTAATTATTATTTATCTGTGATTTTCAGCCCTATATGTTTTTTATGGATAATTTTCTATAGATTGATAGCTTTGCACGATATTTTTATGCGATCCCGGGATAGAAGACAGTGAATTCCGGGATTGCATAGTTCAATGATTTTCAGTAACTTGCCCTCTCAGTACATAATACTGATAGCCGTTATAGATCAGCATTAATGGCAGTAATCCACCTTCCGCATATAGCATGAACTCCAGTGTTTTAGTGGAGGAAGCAGCCGCGTGCAAAGTCATAACTCCGGGGACAATATAGGGATAGTTACTACTGACGAGCCCCACCAATATTATAAATAGAGTAACCAGACACAAGATAAAAGGGCTGGAGTAGTGTTTTTGCTTCAAGCTCCATAGCAGGAGTAACAGCATAACAGCCATAATAAACAGCAAAATACCAAAGTAAAATAGGTGTTGGCTCCAACGCTCAGTTACAAATGGCGTGTTGATAGGTCCAAATAAAAAGAAAATCACCAGCAAAGCAGCCAGCAAAATGGTAGACCTGCTAGCCCAAACAGCGGCTGACTGGCGTAACGTCCCATCCACTTTAGCAAAGAGATAAGTTGCACCTAACAAGCTGTAGGTGGTTATTAGCAGTGCTACCGTAACCAGCGAAAAAGGTGTAACCCAGTTAAAAATGGGGGTAGTGCCAGTGATGTTATTTAGCCATAGTCCACTGAGTAGACCGCTCAAGACGAGACTTTGGGCTACTATACCACTGAGTAGACAACTCAAGGCGAGACCTTGAGCTACGATAGCCAAAAGGCTGCCGATACCGAAGGCAAAAACCCACACAGCAGATGTTTTTGCATATAAACAAAATTCGAAAGCAACGCCTCTGAATATCAACGCGAACAACATCAACATAACTGGAAAATAGAGCGCTTGCAGTGCCGCGGCATAAGCCAAAGGGAATGCGCCAAACAAAGTGCCGCCCAGCAAAACTAACCAGGTTTCGTTGGCATCCCATACGCCGCCCAGACTGCGCATCATCAGCGATTTTTTATAGCTGTCTTGTTCCAGCAAGGAAAGGACTCCCACGCCTAAATCAAATCCATCCAAAGCCACATACATGAATAAAATCAATGTCACCATGGCGGCCCAGGTGTTAATCAATATGTCGGATACTTGGTGTTCCATGCTCAGTCCTTATCTTGCAGTAGCATGTTAGTGTTGCTGATTGGGATGAAGTTCGGCAACAGCGGTCTCATGTCCGGACCATCCATAATAATACGCCGGGCAAACAGCAAAAATAACACTAACAGCAAAGTATAAATTGCGATGAATAGTGCCAGGCTGGTGGCTACCGCAGCTGCCGGCAAATTAGATACGGCGTGTTCAGTTCGTAACAAGCCATAAACCGCCCAGGGTTGACGCCCCACCTCTCGAACCACCCAGCCGCATTCAGTGGCAATATATCCCAGGGGGATTGCTGCAACCCAACACTTCAATAGCCAAACCGGAAGTATAGAGTCATCGGCTGTTTTGCGTCTGTTCCACCACATTATTGCGCTGACCAGGGCCAATCCGGTCATGGCGAAGCCCGCGGCAATCATTACTCTGAAAGTGTAAAAGATCAGAGGAATGGCGGGTGGTTGATCGGCAGGGACAAAATCCTTTAAGCCGCGCACTTTTCCGACCATTGAATGGTTCACGATCAGACTCAGTCCATGAGGAATACTG
>JBAQEN010000285.1:0-2341 GCA_049286765.1 Methylococcaceae bacterium | reverse complement strand
TCTATATGCCATCCCTTACGACTACGCTCAGGACAGGCCTTGGTTTCTGGATTCTCTTCGAGCTCTAACGGGTCCGGCAATCCCTGCCGGAACGACGTTACCTTTAGGTTTTGCGCCTTGGCTGAAGATTCTTACTAATCAGGATAATAAATGGGTGAGCATGTTTGACCGCGTTAGACCTTCTTTGTTGGGCTTCATTGCATTCAGCCCAACCGCGCTACATCCATGTAGGTATCCAGCATGTGAGAGGACGAAGGTGCCGTTGTTTGCAGTGCGTTGAGTATACACACAGTACAGCTTAGTTTTTAGCGGACGATTCGGCATCTCCACCATAACTTGACTGGTAGTAATAGCTGCTGTAATAGCCGCCGTAGTTTTTGCTTTTTTCCAGATCCAGTTGATTTATTACAATACCGGCTAATGGCGCGCCAAAACGTTGCAGATGCTTTAGGCCTTCTTTGACAATCGCCACCGGTGTCTGATCGGCTTTAACTACGTAAATCACGGCTCGAACATGCTGGGCCAGCACATTAGCATCGCTAACACTGTGTATCGGCGGTGAATCGATTAACACGATGCTGTAACGGCTTTCCAGTTCATCGAGCAATTTGGCGAATGCCTGGGATGACAGCAACTCTAACGGATTGGGGGGTATGAGACCGGCGGGTAATAAGTCGATATTGGGCCCTACGGCGTGAATACAGTCATTCAAATCGGCTGATTTGGACAGGACATGCGCCAAACCCAGACTGCCTGCAGGTACCATGTTAAGACGTTTCAACAAGGTGGGACGGCGCATATCCGCATCTATCATCAATACCCTGCCGGCATCCATCTGCGCCAAGGAAAAGGCTAAATTGATTGCAACGGTGCTTTTACCTTCGCCAACCACTGAAGAAGTTATAAGCCAGGTGTTGTGCGGACTATCTAGCGCGGATAGAACCAATCCCGTGCGCACGGTGCGAACTGCTTCGGCAAACGTGGACTTGGGATAGACCAGCGCCATCTTGCCAACATCACTGATGACGCCATCGTCTGACTTTTTCAGTTTGTAAAAGGGAATCATCCCCAATAATGCCACGCCCAGCTTAATTTCAACATCTTCCGGAGATTTTAGAGTGGAATCGAGATAATACAAAAAGAACGCCAGCATGACTCCAGCCATCAATGCCGCGACAAACGCAGAAAGAATGATGAGTTTTTTATTGGGTTTTATTGGCGCCAACGGGTGGTTCGCGCGATCGACAAAGCGCATATTGGCTTCTTTCAAGGAAGCGGCTTCAGAGGCTTCCTTGTAGCGTTTAAAAAACATTTCATAGAGATTGCGGTTGGATTCAACCTCACGTTGCAATTGTCTCAATTGTGTTTGTTTATTGCCTATATCTTGCACTTGCGCCTTGTTGGTTTTCACACTGGCGGCAATTGCACGCTCATTAGCCAGGGCAATCTCATAGTGGCTTTTAATACCGCTAACGGCGCTGGCTATTTGTTTTTTAAGCTGGCTTTCTACGGTATCCAGTTCCGAACGGGCGGCAATTAATGCAGGGTATTCGCTGCCATAGCGTTGTGCCAGTTCCGTCAGCTTGCGTCTTAACTCGGATTCTTTTTCTACCAACCCTGCGACAATCGGGTCCGCAAAAACTTCCGGAACCACTTCTATGTTTTTATAAAGCGAGCCGCCAATGTTTCGCACTTTGTTATACAGGCTTTCCGCTTCCATCCGGGATTTACGGGCTTCCGCCAGGCGTTCGGCATTGCCTTCAATTTCGCCCTTGGCCAGTGTCATTACGCCTTCCAGGTCAACCAGATGTTCTTTACGCAGGTAATCTTGCAATTGATTTTCTGAAATGATCAGCTTTTCTTTTAGCGACTGCAAACGCTCGGAAAGCCAATCGGCTGCCTTGCGGGTTTCATCCATTCGGCCGGATAAGCTGGATTCGATAAACGTGTCGCCCAGGGTATCAACAATTTCACGGGCTAATTCCGGATCTTTAGCTTCAAAACTGATATCAACCAATTGGGTAAATTTACGCGGCTTTACGCTGAGTCTTCCAAGAAAATCACCGAGCAATTGTTCTTGCTGGCTGTAATCAATTTTGCTGTCTGCGGTATTTTCTTGTTGGGGATTATCGAAAACGGCCGGCAGCCAGTCCAGCAATTCTGCCCATAGTCCCGGCTTTTCCTCGGCCTCGGTCTCGCCGACAAACTCCGGATTTTCTGCAAGTTTAAGTTGGTCGATCACTTGTTGCGCCAAGTCGCGGGACTTGATTATTTCATTTTGAGTTTCAAAATACTGTTCGTTGGCCGATTGTATATCGTAAGCATCGCCCATCATCAGCAC
>JBAQEN010000284.1:0-5158 GCA_049286765.1 Methylococcaceae bacterium | reverse complement strand
GCCAACGGACTCCGCTCAGCCAACGGGCCCCGCTCAGCCAACGGGCCCCAGCCATACCCTGAGTGAGCCTGACCATTCCCTTACCAGAGCCTATCGTTCCCTGAGCGGAGTCGAAGGGAGCGTACTTGTGCTGAGCGAAGCCGAAGTAGTTGAAGGGAACATTGCCAGCGAACCGACATTCTCCAAATCCAATGAAAGAGATTGAGAGGATGCTTGAATGATTTTTAAGCAAGAGCTGATGGGTAAATATGTAAAAGTGAATGGTGGATTTGCTTTTAAATCTGAGCATTTCACTGAAGAAGGCATTCCCATTGTTAGGATTTCAGACATTCAAGGTGGGACTGTCTCTGTTGATAAAGTTGCGCGAATCCCTCAAGCCTTAATAGGCAAAGGAGAAGGTTATACTCTTGAACCGGGGGATATATTGATTGCTATGTCAGGAGCTACAACTGGCAAGATTGGACTTGTTCCACAGAATGTTAATGGTTTGATATTACAAAACCAACGGGTTGGCAATTTCAAAATAACATACCCCGAAAAAATACATAAACCCTATTTAAAACACTTTGTCTGCTCTCCTGATTATCAGCGACAAATATTAAAAACAATGGCAGGAGCCGCCCAACCTAACATCAGCTCAAAGCAACTTGAAAGCATTGATATTCCAATTCCCCCATTACCCGAACAACGCCGCATCGCCGCCATTCTGGATCAAACCGATGCGCTCAGAGCCAAGCGCCGGGAAGCCTTGGCACAACTGGATAGCCTCACGCAGTCCATTTTTATTGAGGTGTTTGGTGACCCGGTTATAAACTCTAAAGCATGGTTGGAATCGATCACGTTGGGTGAGGTAGCACAAATTGTTTCTGGAATTACAAAAGGTAGAAACATCAATGGAAAAACAGCTCGGACAGTTCCATATCTCGCAGTTGCAAACGTACAAGACAAAACATTTAATCTGTCTACTGTTAAAGTAATTGATGCCACTGAAGATGAAATTCAACGCTACCTATTGAAGAAGAACGACTTGCTACTCACTGAAGGGGGAGACCCTGATAAGTTGGGCCGAGGAACGCTTTGGAATGATGAATTGCCCGAATGTATCCATCAAAATCACGTTTTTCGAGTGCGTTTAACAACTGATAACCTGACTCCGCATTTTTTGAACTGGCTTGTAGGTAGTCAACGAGGCAAAAAATACTTTCTACGCTCTGCAAAGCAAACAACAGGCATTGCATCAATCAATATGACCCAACTCAAAGGCTTTCCGTTACTATTACCACCTATTGAACTCCAACAAGAATTCATGCGAATTGCGGAAATTGTAGAAAAACAGCAAATCGTGCAACGTAAATCGCTCGCCAAACTCGATGCCCTTTTCGCCTCCCTCCAACACCGTGCCTTCAGTGGAGAACTGTAAATGCGCCCATCAATAGCTCTGCAAATCCACCGCGACGCTATCCGCGAAATCGCGCTGCGCCATCGTGTAAAGAATGTGCGGGTTTTCGGTTCGGCGTTGCATGGTGACGACACCGATGACAGCGACCTGGATTTGCTGGTCGATCCCACGCCGGAAACCACGCTGATGGATATTGCCAAGATTCAGATCGAAGTTGCCCGCTTGCTCAATATCACGGTCGATGTGTTGACGCCCAGGGCACTTCCCGACAAATTCAGACAAATTGTTATACAAGAGGCCGAACCGCTATGACACTATGGTAATTTATCTACAGACAGCATTACATCCCACTGAATGGAGTTAAAAAATGAGCTACGCAGAATTGATCGAAAAGTTACAGACACTCCCCGAGGCCAAACAAGCCGAAGTTTTCGATTTCGTGGAGTTTTTGGCTAACCGCAATCAGGTTGAACCCAAAACAGAAAAAACGCTTGCACAATCGCCACTGGCAGATTTAATGAAAAATCCGCTGATAATGAATGAGTTTACGCCATTGAGCCGCGACGAAGCCCATGACCGCTAAAGTCTTCGTCGATACCAATATTTGGCTGTACTCGCTCATTCAAACCGCCAACGACCCAAGGCATCAGCAGGCAGTTGACTTACTGCTTGATTTGACACGGCCTGTCATAAGTCCGCAGGTGATTGGCGAGATTTGCAGTAACTTAATCAAGAAAACCCGCATACCGGAACAGCAATTGCGTGGATTGATTAATGACTGGTATCTGGACTGCGAAGTCATTGCCGCCAATGCCGCACAACATCAGCTGGCATCGCGAATCAGAGAGTCGTATTCGTTGAGCTATTGGGATAGCCTGATTGTTGCGGCAGCGCTGGACGCAGGTTGCACCAGACTGTACAGCGAGGACATGCAGCATGGGCAAATTTTTGAACAGTGCATGACTATCGTCAATCCTTTTACGCAACGCTGAACCCATGACCTCCCCCCACTTCCAGTTCCTCGAAACCGAATGGCCCATGCTGTTTGAGGCCGCCGTCAAGTCGGAAAGCATGGCAAACACCGATGCACGCACCTCCTGCTTCTACGCCCGGCGCACCCTGGAAATGGCCGTGGCGTGGCTGTACAAATACGACCCGGCGCTTAAACTTCCGTATCAGGATCACTTGAGCGCCCTGATTCACGAACCCAGCTTCCGGCAGGTGGTCGGCGAGGCGCTGTTCACCAAAGCCAGGCTGATCAAGGACCTGGGCAATCTGGCAGTGCACAGCCCCCGGAAAATAGCGCCTGCCGACGCTTTAACCGCAACCCGCGAGCTGTTCCATGTCTGCTACTGGCTGGCAAGAACCTACGGCCAGAAATCGCGACCCGACCCCGGCCTGCGCTTTGCTCCGGGTTTGTTGCCCCAAGCCTCCGCCGTGCCGCCGCAAACACTGGACCAACTGAAAAATCTGGAAACGCAACTCCGCGAGCGCGACGAAAAGCTCTCGGCATTGCTTTCAGACAAGGCCGCACTCGATGAAGAACTCAAGAAGCTGCGCGAAGAATTCGCCGCCGCCAGGAAAGCGAACTCTGCACAGCCAGACACCCACGATTATTCCGAAGCCCAAACCCGCGACTGCTTCATCGATCTGCTGCTCAAGGAATCCGGCTGGGAGTTAGGCGAGAACAATTTTGAAATCGAAGTGAGCGGGATGCCCAACAATCAGGGCAAAGGCTATGTCGATTATGTGCTGTGGGGCGATGACGGCAAGCCGCTGGCGCTGATTGAAGCCAAGCGCACCCGGCGGGATGCCAAGGTTGGGCAGCAGCAGGCCAAACTCTATGCCGACTGTCTGGCCGTCCAATACGGCCAGCGCCCGGTGATTTTCTATTCCAATGGCTACGAACACTGGCTATGGGATGACACAAGTTACCCGCCCCGCGCCGTTCATGGCTTTTTCAAGAAGCAGGAACTGGAACTGCTGATTCAGCGCCGCAGCAGCCGCAAGAAACTGGCGGATGCCGTTATCAACACTGACATTATCGAACGCTATTACCAGACCCGGGCCGTCCGCCGCATAGGCGAAACCTTCGAGGTGGATAATCAGCGCAAGGCCCTGGTGGTAATGGCCACCGGCGCCGGCAAAACACGCACCGTAATTGCGCTGGCCGATGTGCTGATGCGCTGCAACTGGGTCAAGCGGATACTGTTTCTTGCTGACCGCGTGGCGCTGGTCAATCAGGCGGTGAATGCCTTTAAAAAGCATCTGCCGGATTCATCGCCGGTCAATCTGGTCACCGAGAAACACACCGAGGGCAGAGTGTTCGTTTCCACTTACCCGACGATGATGGGGCTGATTGATGCTTCGGCTTCGCTCAGCACAGGCACTTCTAATGGCGGCACTCTGATCGGAGTTGAAGGGCAACGGCGTTTCGGTGTCGGGCATTTCGATCTGATTATCATCGACGAGGCGCACCGCTCGGTGTATCAGAAATACCGGGCCATCTTCGACTACTTCGACTCGTTGCTGGTCGGCCTGACGGCGACACCGAAGGACGAAATCGACCGCAATACTTACGGACTGTTTGACCTGGAAACCGGCGTGCCTACCGATGCCTATGCCCTGGATGAGGCCGTTGCCGACAAGCATCTGGTGCCACCCAGGGCCGTCTCTGTCCCGCTCAAATTCCAGCGCGAAGGCATCAAGTACGACGACCTAAGCGAAGATGAAAAAGAGCAGTGGGATGCACTGGAATGGAACGAAGACGGCACCACGCCGGATGCCGTCGATGCCGCCGCGCTGAACAAATGGCTGTTCAACACCGATACCGTAGACAAGGTGCTGGCGCACCTGATGACCAAAGGGCAAAAAGTGGCTAGCGGCGATAGGCTGGGCAAGACCATTATCTTTGCCAAGAACAACGCCCACGCCGACTTCATTGCCGAGCGTTTCAATATAAATTACCCGCACTATAACGGTAATTTCGCCAGGACAATAACTTACAAGACCGAGTACGCGCAGAGCCTGATAGACGACTTTTCCAACAAGGAGAAGCCGCCGCACATCGCCATCTCGGTGGACATGCTGGATACCGGCATCGATGTGCCGGAAGTCGTCAATCTGGTGTTTTTCAAGATCGTCCGCTCAAAAACCAAGTTCTGGCAAATGCTGGGACGCGGGACACGTTTATGCTTGAATTTATTCGGACCGGGAAAGGATAAAGAGTTTTTCTATATATTCGACTACTGCCAGAACCTCGAATTTTTCAGCCAGAACCCGGACTTTTCTGATGGTTCGGCCAGCGAGCCGCTCGGCACCCGGTTGTTCAAGGCTCGACTGGAGATGATTGCCGAGCTGGACAAGAAGCTATCGGCCAAGCAACAAGTCGCTGAACAAACTGACTACCTGTTCAATGAAGCACAGTTGCGGACGGAACTGGCCGCCTTCCTAAATCAACACGTAGCCGCCATGAACCTCGATAATTTTGTCGTGCGGCTGCAGCGGAAATCAGTGGAGAAATACGCCAAGAATGAGGCGTGGCAGAAGCTTGGTTTAGACGACTTCAACGAGTTGGTGAATAACGTGGCGGATCTGCCCACAGAACTGACCGACGAAGACGAAGAAGCCAAGCGCTTCGACATGCTGGTGCTACAAACCCAACTCGCCATCCTGCAAGCCAGGCCCGGTTTTGCCGGCCTGCGCGATAAAATCCAGGCGATTGCCAGCGCCCTGGAAGAACAGGAGGCGATTCCGGCC
>JBAQEN010000283.1:0-2604 GCA_049286765.1 Methylococcaceae bacterium | reverse complement strand
GCTTACAGGTTCTTTTACACCCATCATCACCTTTAATTCCCCTGTTTGATTAAACAGACAATAAAAAATTCCTGCGGAATCATAGCATTACAAATATTAACAGATTGGCACGATAATCGCTTTTAACAAGAGTGGAACATTATTGCCAAAAACGGGGGTTTATATGAGTGTCGCTTCTCTGCCGGTATTGCCAAAAACCGGTCTAGCCGGATTGAAAGAAAACTGGCGTAGCGATTTGCTGTCAGGGTTTCTGGTCTTTCTTATTGCCTTGCCGCTGTGTCTGGGTATATCGATGGCTTCCGGTTTTCCACCGTCGGCGGGAATTATCACGGCTATTCTTGGCGGGATGCTGGTTTCGCGTATCAATGGTTCATTTATCACTATCAGTGGACCTGCCGCTGGTTTGATTGTGGTGGTGCTCGGCGCAGTGCAGGAACTCGGCGAAGGCGATGCGATGGCCGGTTATCGCTATGCCTTGGCTGCTATTGTGGTTGCCAGTGTATTACAAATCCTGATGGGTGTCTTTAAAGCCGGGCGGCTGAGTTCATTTTTTCCGGCATCAGTGATACATGGCATGCTGGCGGCTATTGGCATCATAATTATGGCTAAACAGATCCATGTCATGCTGGGCACTACGCCGGAAAAAGGCAGCAGCCTGTTTTCAACCATCGCGCAAATTCCGCACAGTATTCTGAATCCTAATCATGAAATTGCCATTATCGGCCTTACCGGATTGGTGATATTATTTATTTGGTCACTGTTAAAAAATCCAACCTTAAAAATGATTCCGGCGCCACTTATTGTGGTGTTGGCAGGGATGGGCTTGGCTCGGTATTTTGATCTGGAACATGAGCACATGTATTTGTTTTTGCCGGATGCGCATTTTTTACCGCATCACGAAGAAACCGTCGGCCCCAAGTTTTTGGTCGCGATTTCTGAGAACTTCATGTCCAGTTTTTATTTTCCTGACTTTTCAAAATTTGCCACCTTGGAGTTCTGGGAAGCTGTTGTCAGCATCAGCCTGGTCGGTAGTTTGGAGAGTTTGCTCAGCGCCATGGCGGTGGACAAACTTGATCCGTATAAACGTCATTCCAATCTTGATCGTGACTTGACGGCAATCGGTGCAGGTAATCTGGTGTCTGGATTAATCGGCGGCTTGCCGATGATTGCTGAGATCGTGCGTAGCTCGGCTAACGTGAACAATGGGGCGAAAACCCAGTGGGCCAACTTCTTTCACGGCACTTTTATGTTATTGTTCGTGGTGCTGTTTCCGCGGCTGATTCATAGCATTCCTCTGGCGGCCTTGGCGGCGTTGCTGGTCTATACCGGTTTTCGTCTGGCCTCGCCCAAAGAGTTCGCTAAAGTCATGGGGGTTGGCAAGGAACAGTTATTCATGTTCGTTGTTACGATTATCGGTGTGTTGGCAACCGATTTATTAATAGGTGTCGCTATCGGTATAATAACCAAATTCGCTATCCATATGCTGCGCGGAGTCAGGCTAAATAATCTGTTTAAGATCCACTTTGCTATTGAGCAGAAAGATGCCAGCACTATTGTAGTTAGCATAGTAGGCGCTGCGATTTTCTCTAATTTTATGAAACTGAAGACCGCTTTAGCCAATCTGGAAAACGGCAAAACAGTCATCTTTCAAATGAACAATACCTATCTTCTTGATCATACCGTGATGGAATTCCTTCATGACTTTCAGCATAACTATGAAGGCAACGGTGGAAAATGTGTGTTTCTCGGGATGGAAACTCACGACACCTACTCAAGACATCCTTTAGCGGCACGCAGAATGAAACGAAACCATATGAGCCGCCGGAAAAGTGATCATTATGGTGTGTAGGTGTGAATTCCAAGCCGGTCCTTGTAGAGTTGTATTTGTAAACAACTGAAGAAGAATTTGCTGAGTGGTATAGTGGTTACCTGAGGATCATTTAGAGACATACTATTTCTACAATAAACGAGGACTTTTATGAAGAAACAATCTCTTTCAGGTATACCCCAAACTGGTCTGACAGGCTTAAAAGAAAACTGGCGGAGTGATTTACAGTCCGGATTTCTGGTATTTCTTATTGCCTTGCCGCTATGCCTGGGCATATCCGTTGCTTCAGGCTTTCCACCGTCAGCAGGCATTATCACGGCCATTATCGGGGGTGTGCTGGTTTCGCGTATCAGCGGCTCTTACCTCACCATCAATGGCCCCGCTGCCGGTTTGATTGTAGTGGTTTTGGCGGCTGTGCAAGCTCTGGGCGAAGGCGATGCCATGGCCGGCTACCGTTATACCCTGGCGGCGATTGTGGTGGCCAGTGTTTTACAGGTTTTAATGGGGGTATTCAGGATGGGGCAGTTGAGTTCCTTTTTCCCTGCATCGGTGGTACATGGCATGCTGGCTGCGATTGGGCTTATTATCATCGCCACCCAAACCCACGTTATGCTGGGGGTCACGCCGGAATCAGGCAGTCTGTTTTCGATCATCGCACAGATTCCGCATAGTTTGCTTAACATGAATATAGAAATAGTCCTCATCAGTTTTTTAGGTTTGCTGATACTGATTATTTGGCCGTTAATCGGAAACAGGATTCCGGCTCCCGTCATTGT
>JBAQEN010000282.1:0-2451 GCA_049286765.1 Methylococcaceae bacterium | reverse complement strand
TTCAAGCTCAATATCAGCAGTGTCGTCGAGTTTCCTTCTAGTAAAGCCCTTATCAGTTTCTTCAGAAACATAAGCTGCTGTTTTTATATGTAATGGCGTAGTATTTTCGCCAACAGCCAGCTTAAATCCCAATTCTTTGAGTAATGGGATCTTATGGCCTTTAAAAAAATGCCGAAAGGGACTAAAAGAAAATCCTTTTGCATCATCTTGACCCCTAGGTTTCCAATGCTCTTGTCTGGATTGAATTAACTCAGAAAAAACATCTGGGTCTGCTTCAGACGCATAAATATAAACAGCTTCCAAAAAAGCACTTTTACCGACATTATTACGACCTACTAACAGATTAACTCTGCCAAGCCGCTTAACTTTCAGCTTGTCAAAGATTCTAAAATTTTCCAGGTAAAATGATGGCAATAACATGCGTCTCTCCTGCTGATAGCCTTATGCATCGTTAAGTGCTTAATTTTAACACCAAAGTTAATCTCGACATGCTGTTTAGCTGCCGTAAACGAATTCGGGTTTTATCAAGAATTGCGGCACAAATCAGTCAAAGTCATAACGACTAGGCTTTTTTGCCTACTCAGATTTTACTGATGAGAATCACTTAAAATTATCAATGTATCCTCTGCTAGAAAATCCGGATATTGTGTTTTTTAACGTCTTAGATTTTCCAGAATCGCCAAAGTAGGCGCGGCTTGATTCATCGTATAAAAATGCAGTCCGGGCGCACCGCTATCCAGCAATCGCTGACACAGGCTGGTAACCAATTCCAGACCGAACGCTTGTATCGATGCGCGATCATCGCCATAGCCTTCCAGGCGTTTTCTCATCCAGCGGGGAATATCCGCGCCGCACATTTCAGAAAAGCGGAACAGTTGTGCATATTGCGTAACCGGCATAATACCGGGAACAATAGGAATATCTATGCCGTTTTTTTCGCACGTATCAAGGAAATAAAAATAGGCCTCGGCATTATAAAAATACTGGGTTATCGCCGCATCAGCGCCGGCTTCAACTTTACGCCTGAAATTTTTAAAATCTTCAACGCCGCTTGCTGATTGCGGATGTACTTCAGGATAGGCGGCAACATGGATCTGAAAATAATCGCCGGTTTCCTGACGAATAAACTCGACCAGCTCATTGGCATAGCGGAATTCACCCGCTGACATCATGCCGGAAGGCAAATCGCCTCTTAAGGCAACAATTTTCGCAATGCCATTGTCCTGGTAGTCTTTCAGAATTGCGCGGATATTGTCTCTGGTCGAGGCAACACAGGATAAGTGCGGCGCTGCGGCGACACCTTTTGCCTGAATATCAATAACCGTATCGAAGGTTTTATCGCGGGTTGAACCGCCCGCGCCAAAGGTGACGGAAAAAAAGTCGGGATTAAGTTCTGCCAGTTTGCTATGCACAATTTGCAAGCTTGCTACACCCTCTTCCGTTTTAGGTGGATAAAACTCAAAACTGAACAATTGGGGATGTTTTATATCTGATTGCATTTCGGCCTCACTAACGGGAATCTAAAATGTATCGTTCCCACGGTTTCCCTGGAAATACCGCTGTGGACGCTCGCTCTGCGTACCTTGCTGCTGTAAGTGAGACGCAAAGTTTGCGTCTCTACAGGCTGCATTCCCAAACCGGAGTATGGGAACGATGATAAATCAATAACGATAATGGTCCGATTTATAAGGTCCTTCAACCGGAACATTAATGTACTTGGCTTGTACGTCAGTTAAAACTGTCAGATTCACGCCTATTTGTTTGAGGTGCGATCTGGCGACTTTTTCATCCAGCTTCTTGGGCAGGATATAGACTTTGTTTTCGTACTGCGCAGCATTTTTCCACAGTTCTATCTGTGCTAAAACCTGGTTACAGAAAGAATTGGACATAACAAAACTGGGATGCCCTGTAGCACAACCGAGATTAACCAAACGGCCTTCAGCCAAAATAATCAGGCGTTTGCCATCCGGGAAAATAACATGATCAACCTGGGGTTTAATATTCTCCCATTCATATTGACGCAATGAAGCAATTTCAATCTCAGCATCAAAATGACCAATATTGCATACTATCGCTTGATCCCTCATGGCTAGCATGTGTGCATGGGTAATAATGCTAAAGTTACCTGTTGCAGTCACAAAAATATTGGCGATAGGTGCGGCTTCTTCCATGGTGACTACGCGATAACCTTCCATAGCGGCTTGCAAAGCGCAAATAGGATCAATTTCAGTAATCCACACGGTTGCACCCAGACCTCGCAAGGATTGGGCGCAGCCTTTCCCCACATCGCCGTAACCGCAGACCACGGCTATTTTGCCGGCAATCATGACATCGGTTGCGCGTTTGATGCCATCAACCAGAGACTCACGGCAACCGTACAAGTTATCGAATTTTGATTTAGTCACCGAGTCGTTGACATTAAAGGCAGGTACTTTTAATGTGCCTTTGGTC
>JBAQEN010000281.1:0-2676 GCA_049286765.1 Methylococcaceae bacterium | reverse complement strand
CCGATATTACGCTCCAACTGATTCTGGCATTTCTCGATCACCTGGAACAGGTGCGTCATAATACGGTGCGGAGCCGCAACGCCCGGCTGGCAGCCCTGCGGGCATTCTTGAAGTTCGCTGCACATCGTGACGTCTCGTCTCTGTACGTTATCGAACGCGCACTCGGTGTACCCATAAAGCGTTTCGAGCGGCCAATGTTCGGCTACCTTTCGCGTGAGGAGATGCTGTTGCGTATTCTGATTAATTTGAACACTGATTCTGGTCGAACTTGAACACCTAAAACCTAACGCATCGGTGGAAGTGAATTTTTACTCCAAGTGTTCAACTTGGGTCAAGGAATTCATTTTTTTTCGCATCGATTCTCCTTTTAAGGTTATCCGGTGTGCGTTATGCATTAGCCGATCCAAAATGGCGTCGGCTAAAGTATTGTCGCCAATAGCTTGATACCATTGTTCTGTTGGTAACTGACTAATAATGACAGTTGCAGATTGCTCATAGCGATCATCCATTATTTCCATCAAGTCATTTCGGGTAGCGGCAGTCAAAGGTTCCAGGCCCCAGTCATCAATGATCAGCAAATTCAGACTGGCTATGGCTTTTAGCAATTTGCTGTAGCTGCCATCCGCCTTGGCTTGTGTCAAGGCGAGGACGAGGCGTGGAAGCCGGTAATATCGGGTGCTGTGACCTTTCAGGCAGGCTTGGTGGCCGAGTGCACAAGCAATATAGGTTTTGCCGGTGCCGCAGGGACCCGTCAGCAACAGGTTCTGGGCTTTTTTTAACCAGTCACATAACAGCAACGATGCCATTTGTGACGGCTGCAAGCCTCTGGCGGGCTGATAATCAATGTTTTTGGCATAAGCCTTGAGTTTAAATTTAGCGGCTCCTATCAAGCGTTCCTGTTTGCGCTGATTACGCTCCTGGTCTTCGTGATCAACTAATAATTGCAGACGTTCCGCAAAGGACAAGCCTTCATAAGTGCCAAGTTGATCCAGTTGGGTTTGCAGCGCAGAGGCCATGCCGTTTAGTTTCAACTGGCGTAGTTGGCTGAGGGTAGTTTCAATCATGTTAATGTCCTGTGTCTGGTAAGAAAAAAATTGAGCATTTAGTGTCTTCAAAATCAATGTGATGCAGACCCTATTTGCTCAATTCTTTAGAGGGGCTGATGGTTAGTGAAAACTCTTGGCACCACGAATGTTTTCATGATCCTGAGGCAATAACGGAAGCTGCACCGGCAAGGATTCCGGCAGTTTGTCCCAGTTGCTTTGCAAAATAGCTTTGACGTTTTTCAACTTGAACAGGGCTTCTTGGTTGGCAATCGCGCAGGCTCGATTCAAGCGTTCGGAGGCATAGGTTCGGTTGAGATTCAATAAACCCAGGCAGACGCGGTAAGCTTGCTCTGGATGCGCCTTACGTTGTAACTGTGCCTTCACCCACTTGAGTACTTCCGGCCCTATAGATTGCGCCCAGTTCATTAACCGTCCTGGCGTCCATTGCTGATGCTGGGCATGTTGTTCGGGCATGTGCCCTGGCTCGGTGGTCATGCCGGGATAATATTTCCGGACATGGGTGGCGATGCGTTGATTAAGAAAGTAGACCTCAATCAGTTTGTCACCAGCATGCAGTTCAACCCGTTCGCCCACACAGTGATGCGGCACCGAGTAGAGGTGCTGATCATAAATAAGGTGATAATCGATATTAACGCGGGCCGTTTTGATGTCCGTATACTGGTAAGCATGCTTGGGCAACGGTGACAGGGCTGGTTGGTCGAGTTTTTCAAACCACTGCTGCCGATTGCCTGGCATTTGCTTGAAGGGCTTCTGATTGAGCTCCGTCAATAAGGCGCTGATACAGTGATTCAGCTCCGCCAAGGAGAAGAAGGTTTGATGACGCAGTTTGGCCATAATCCAGCGCTCAACAAGCTGGACACCGGCCTCGGCCTTAGCTTTATCCTTGGGTTTATAGGGTCTGGCAGGCATCACCGCGACCGCATAATGAGCCGCCAACTGCTGATAACTGGGGTTAAGCTCGGGCTCGTAACGACAGGCTTTATTCACCCCGCTTTTTAAATTATCCGGGATCAACATCACTGGCGTGCCACCAAAAAACTCAAAGGCCCGCACATGACTGCATAACCAATCCGACAGGCTCTGGCTCCAAGTTGCCTCGGCAAAGGTGTAATTGGAGGCGCCCAACACCGCCACAAAGATCTGCGCGGTGCGTATTTCTCCGGTTGAGGCACAGACCACTGGAATGGTGGGTCCAGCGTAATCGATAAACAACTTTTCACCGGCGCGATGGGTCTGCCGCATGGAGCGTTTTTGCTTCTTCAGCCAGTCTGAATAACGGGCGCAGAACTGCGAGTAGCTATAGCAACGATTCGGATAGTGCTGGGTATATTCTTCCCAGAGTAACTGCTTCGTCACGCCTTTTTTCTTCAGCTCCAGGTGAACTTCTGTCCATACCGGCTCCTGGTATTTGGGTGAAGGCTGGGCATCCGAACGGGGATAAAACTTCAGAGCCAGGGCTTGATCATCCCAAGCCTCCGGTAATGGCCAGGATAGGTTCAGCTGTTCGGCCAGTTTTAAGATATTTTGAATACTGCCGACACTGATTTTCCGGATGCTTAATCCGGCGCTGTAGCTTAGCCTGAGTACTTCTCTTAATTTTCGCATTGCT
>JBAQEN010000280.1:0-7905 GCA_049286765.1 Methylococcaceae bacterium | reverse complement strand
GCTCTAAGATTAGCAAAGGAAGAGGCCGAAGAGAGCTTGCAGAATGAACGGATGCTCATGGCGGCTATCGTTGAGTCCTCCGAGGATGCGATCATCGGCATAACGCTGGACGGCATCATAACCAGCTGGAACCGGGGTGCGGAAAACATTTTCGGCTACCCTGCGGCCGAGATCGTGGGTCAAACTATGTCTGCCCTGATTCCTCCTGAATGCTGTGATGAAGAAAGAAAAATACTCTACAACATTCGTCACGGCGAAACGGTTAAACAACTCGATACGGTACGCGTCTGCAAGGACGGCAGCCAGATCTACGTTTCCATAAGTGTCTCACCCATCCTGGACAAGGAAGGCCGGATCATCGGCGCTTCGAAAATCGCTCGCGACATTACCGACAGAAAGCTTGCCGAAGCAAGTATCCTGGACCTCAACGCCAACCTCGAACAAAAGATCAGCGAGCGCACTGCTGAACTCACCACGGCCAATCGCGAGCTAGACAGCTTTGCCTATGCTGTCTCGCACGATCTGCGCGCGCCGCTGCGAGCCATGAGCGGCTTCAGTCAGGCTCTGACCGAGGATTACGGCAGCCAGTTGCAGGACGAGGCAAGGGTTTACCTTGAACAGATCAATCTCGCCGGCCGCAAAATGAGCGAGCTAATCGACGGTCTGCTGACTCTGTCTCGCAGCACACGCGGCGAATTACAACAGGATGCCGTGGATATCTCTACCCTTTCGGAGCGCCTGCTAGCCGAACTGATGCAAAACGACCCCGGACGGCAGGTGGCGGTGCAGATCAAACCCGGGCTTCAAGCCTATGGCGATACTCGCATGATCGAGGTCCTAATGCGCAACCTGCTGGGTAATGCCTGGAAATACACCGAACACTCGGCAACGCCTAGTATTCGCGTATATGACGAGGAACAGAATTTCGACCGCCGTTTCTGCGTCGCCGATAACGGCGCTGGTTTCGATATGGCCCACGCCAACCGTCTTTTCCAGCCTTTCCAACGTCTGCACCGCCAGGAAGAATTTTCCGGCATAGGCATTGGCCTTGCCACCGTGCAGCGCATCGTTAACCGCCACGGCGGGATTATCGAAGCCTTTGGAGAACCAGGCAAAGGCGCAAAATTCTGTTTTACTTTACCTAACATGCCGGCAAATATAGCGCGGATAATAAATGAGGCTTAATGATGAAATCCAAAACCATCCTGCTAGTAGAGGATAATATCCAGGACGAAATGCTCACCCTGCGCGCCTTACGTAAAGCCAATCTGGCCAACCATGTCGACGTGGCCAGAGACGGGCAGCAGGCTTTAGACTATTTGTTCCGGGAAGGTGAATTCGCCGGCCGCGAAGGCTGCGACCTGCCCACTGTAATAATACTCGACATCGGTCTGCCGCGACTGTCGGGTCTGGAAGTGCTGAAGCGGCTGCGTGCCGACACCCGCACGGAGCTGCTGCCGGTAGTCATTCTTACCTCTTCGGATGAGGAACGCGACCGCGTGAAGAGCTACGAAAACGGCGCTAACAGCTTCGTGCGCAAACCCGTGGATTTTGCCGAATTCGCTGAAACTGTGGCGCGCCTGGGTGTGTACTGGCTGGCGACCAATGAACCGCCGGAGCGATGAAATAGCAATGAACGGCCCATTGAAAATTCTCGTTATCGAAGATGACCTCTCCGACTTCCTGCTGATAGAGAGGCGCCTTCGCCAGCATGGCCTGATCTCCGAGTGCCGGCGTATCGACAACGAAAAAGAGCTGGAAGTTGCATTGCAGAACGAATGGGATGTTGTGCTTTCAGATTACAATGTGCCGGGCATGGATTTCCAAACAACCCTGCAACGGATTCAGGCGCTAACTTCAGACCTGCCGGTTATCCTGGTATCCGGCAGTGTCGGCGAAGAAAAGGCTGTGGAACTGTTGCGTCTGGGCATAAGCGATTTTATCCTCAAGGACAATCTTACCCGGCTGCCGCCAGCTATCAGGCGAACCCTGGATGAAGCCAACGAACGTCGCGCCCGTCAAGCCGCCGAAACGGCGTTGCGCGAAACCCAGGCGGCAGCCCTCAAAGAGCAGCGCCAAGCAAGACTCGCGGCACTGAACCTGATGGAGGATGCTCTTGCCGCACGCGCCCGCCTCGAAGCGGCGCATGCGGCATTGCAAGAATCGGAAGCCAAATACCGGCTGCTGGCCGACCATGCCTCCGATTGGATTTTTTGGATCGGGCCGGACGAATGCTACAAATATGTGTCGCCAGCCTGCGAACTGATTTCCGGTTATGCTCCCGATGAATTTCTCGCCGATCCTGAGTTGTTAATGAACATTATCCTCCCCGACGACCGAGCGGCTTATCGGCAACACCTCGTGAGCAATACTACTGCCAATAGCTGCAATTTAGAATTTCGCATCGTGCATAAGGATGGGGCCATTCGCTGGATCGGTCACCGTTGTAAGGCCATCCAAAGTGATAACGGCGAATTCCTGGGCCGGCACGGCGCCAACCGTGATATCACAGCAGCCAAGCAGTCGGAGGTCGCGCTCCGGAAATCGAAGGATTTGCTAAATTCCGTTGTGGAAAACGTGCCTGTCCGCGTATTCTGGAAAGATCGTGATTTGCGCTATCTGGGCTGCAACAGTCAATTTGCGAGAGATGCCGGATACTCCAGCGCGGACGAACTGACCGGCAAGACCGATTTTGAAATGGGTTGGAACGAACAGGCCAAGTTGTACCGCGCTAATGATATTGCGGTGATGGAATCGGGCACCCCTGATATCAATTTTGAAGAGCCGCAAACGACACCGGACGGCAATACTACCTGGATACGCACTTCCAAGGTGCCGTTGCGTGACGAAAAGCAACAAGTTATCGGCGTACTGGGCATTTACGAAGACATCACTACACGCAAGCAGGCTGAAATTCAACTGCACAAGCTAGCCCAAGCCCTGGAACAAAGTCCCGAGAGTATCGTCATCTCCAACCTGAACGCCGAGATCGAATACGTAAATGAAGCCTTCCTGCTCAATTCCGGATACAGCCGCGAAGAAGTCATTGGTCAGAACCCGCGCATCCTGAAATCCGGGAAAACGCCTAGGGAAACCCATGAGTCTCTCTGGGATGCTATAACCCAGGGACAAACCTGGAAAGGAGAATTTATCAATAAGCGCAAGGATGGTAGCGAATTTTCGGAATTTGCCATCATTTCCCCCATTCGCCAGCCGGATGGGAGCATTACTCATTATGTGGGCGTGAAGGAGGACATCACCGAGAGAAAACTCCTAGCCGAGGAACTGGACCGGCACCGCCACCATCTGGAAGAATTGGTGGAAAAACGCACCATTGAACTGCGTCAGCAAAGTCATTCACTGCAAGCGTTGATCGACAATCTACCGCATATGGCTTGGCTAAAGGATAAAGAGGGGCGTTTCATGGCTGTCAACCGGGCCCTCGCCGACGCCAATGGCCGCATAAAGGAGGAGTTAATAGGCAAGTCGGACCTTGATCTCTGGCCACACGAAATGGCCGAGCGTTACCTCGCCGACGATGCGGAAGTCATCACAATGCGCCGCCAAAAGACAGTGGAGGAGTCAATCCCCACTATGCCGGGCAGCCTCTATGAAACCTTCAAAGCCCCTATCCTCGATGCGGATGGCACGGTACTCGGTACAGTCGGGTTTTCTCGTAACATAAAGCGGCAAAGAGAAATGGAGGCTGAACTGGCACACCGCGCCGATGTCGCCGAATCCGCCACGCAAGCCAAGAGTGCTTTCCTGGCCAATATGAGCCACGAAATTCGCACACCTATGAATGCTATTATCGGGCTGACCTATCTTTTGCGTCAAAAAACTCCCACGCCCGACCAAATCGAGCGTTTGGATAAGATCGATAGCGCCGCCCATCACCTGCTATCCATCATTAACGACATCCTGGATCTGTCGAAAATTGAAGCCAATTGCCTAACTCTGGAAAATACCGATTTCGCTCTGGAGGCGGTGCTGGACCACGTTCGCTCTCTAGTCGCCGATCAGGCTCGAACCAAAGGGCTGTCCATCAATATTGATGGTGATGACGTGCCACTTTGGCTAAGCGGTGATCCTACCCGGCTGCGTCAAGCGATACTCAACTATACCAGTAACGCTATCAAGTTCACCGAGCGAGGCACTATCTGGTTGCGCGCCAAGTTATTGGAAGAAACCAGCGAGGGCTTGCTGGTTCGTTTCGAGGTACAAGATTCCGGTATTGGCATTGCGGAGGAGAATTTACCGATGCTGTTTGAAGCATTCACCCAGGCCGATGTTTCCACCACCCGCAAATACGGCGGTACCGGATTGGGGCTAACTATCACCCGGTATTTGGCGAAAATGATGGGCGGCGAGGTTGGAGTTGAAAGCGTCCTGGGCCAAGGCAGCACCTTCTGGTTAACGGTCCGTATTCAGCGGGGCCACGGTGTAATGTCTGTCCAATCCATTGAGAAGCCAATGAACGCTGAGATCCTGCTGAGAAGAAATCATGCCGGTGCGCGTTTACTGCTGGCGGAGGATAACCCTATCAACAGGGAAGTAGCGTTGGAATTGCTACACGGAATCGGATTGTCAGTAGATACAGCGGAAAACGGCCTCGTCGCCCTGGAAAAAGTCCGCATGAATCCCTATGACCTGGTGCTGATGGATGTTCAAATGCCGGTGATGGATGGTTTGACGGCAACCAGAGCGATTCGCGCAGAGCTCTGCTACGCGCCGTTGCCGATTCTGGCTATGACCGCCAACGTCTTTGATGAAGACCGGCGTAACTGTCTGGCCGCGGGCATGAACGGCTTTGTCTCCAAACCCGTGAATCCGAAGGATCTCTATGCCACTCTGCTACGTACGCTATCGCGCCAGGACAGCAGCCATTCGCTCCCAGATGTCGCTATGCTGCCCCTCGAGCCTTTGGCGGGCGTAACGCCGATGTCTTCCTCGACCGCTAGCATTCCGGGCAGGCTGGCGGCCATCCCGGGACTGGATATTGAAAAAGGGCTCGCCGCTGTCATGAACAACTCCACGAAATATATACAACTACTGCACATGCTCGCCAACTTCCATAGCGAAGACATGAAGCATGTGCTAGAACGGCTGGCTGATGGAGACACCCAAGAGGCAAAAAGGCTGACTCACGGCCTGAAAGGTGTTGCCGGCACTCTTGGCGCATGCTACGTTTATGACCTGGCGGTCAAGCTGGATTCTGCTCTGCATCAAAATGCTACGCTAGCTGAATGCACAGAATTGGTCAGGCAGTGTGACAGTGAATTGTCGCAACTGATCCAGGATATCAAGAGCCTGCCCGAGGAGCTTGTTCTCATCGAAAACACTGATAGCAGCATTGATCCGGAGAGCATAAAACGGACTCTCACTGAGTTGGAAAACCTGCTTGCCGAAGACAACACACGCGCTGGAATATTGGCCCGTGAATCAGCCGGTCTGCTACAAGTGAAGCTGGGCAGTCATTATGCTGACTTTACTCACCAAATTGACGAATTCGACTATGAAAAGGCGCTAAAAACGCTACGGGGAGTTACCCATCCTTGAGCTTACCCAATAATTGAGACAATGACCCGAATCCGGCAAACACCACCAATCTTCAGAAAAAAGTTAGATTACCGGGACTTTCTGACTGACAATCATCGTCTCTTACATCCGGCAGGGATAACCCATGAAGCCGACGGCTTATCATTCTTGATAAAATTCGCCACCGGTATTTTCTCACCCGTGATTATTTCGAGCTCACCCAGGCTAACCAAATAGTCGTCTAAATTATTTTCCGTAGCATCTTTAGAATTCGGTACCACCCAAGCGATGGCTTGTTCGTCCTTTTCGGCGCCTCGAATAACAACTTTCCAGAAAGCATCCGGAGTTTTCACGCCGTGACTCTTTACGAAGTAATCATCAGCCGGATTATCCCCCCAAATCACGCCACCGATAACCAATAACTTATCAATATCACGGTAGCATTCGATGATTTGTTCGGTCTGTAACCATGCACCTTGTGCCATCTGCATGGTTTGCGGCAGGATATTGGTCATATAGTTACTTTGCTTAATGGCTTCCGGTGAATAGTCGAGATGGTTAGCGGGTACCTGGCGGCCGCGGTCATAGCCATGTCCGTAGGTTGCTGTGCTGGTCTGCTGGCATTCCTTTGGTACGCTTGGGTCAAGCTTAAAGTCCTTGGCTCCGGGCTCGTTTCCGCTGTCATGTTGTAAGTTGTATTGGAACTTAACCACGCCACGCTTCTCGCAATCGAGCCACAGGGTAAAGCCCTGATAATCCAATTTTAAAACGTTTCCTGACTTGGTTATTTCTGTTTTTTTAACGTCTTCGATATTGCTAATGTCAATAGACACAGGAGCGGGTTTATTTTTTACGTGTTTTTTCTTTTCATATCCGGAGCAAATTTTCTGAGTTCCGCTATATTTACCATTATTGCAAACAAACCTTGAGCCTTCACAGTGCGAGATTCCTCCATATTCCCCCCAGCAGGGTGTTTTTTCAGCGGAGGCGGCAAAAGGCAAAACTAAACCTATCATAAAGACCGCAATAAGTTTTTTCATAACGTAATCCTGTTTATTTATTTTTGAATAGCGAACAGCCAAATTGCCCTTTAGGGACAACAGAAGATTGTAACAATGTTTTTCGCGTCTGTTAGCGTTTTCATAGATACTGTTGCACAATTTTACATCTGTGATTAGTTGGCCCGAAGCGAGTAGCGGTAGAATTAATATACGATTCCCCGTATTCCGCTTCACTCCATACAGGCAACTCGATGGAGCTTATCGCGGTCAGGTTTATTAAGAACCTAGATTTTGTTCGCAACTCCAAAGGGAATGTGAACCATTGGGATGTCGCCGGCAGGCGATTGTAAATGGCTGCGCTGATCGTCAAAGAACATATGAGGCTTCAGGATTGTCAGTATTCGGGACTTATCCATGCCACCCAGAAAGAACGACTCATCGGCGGAAACGCCCCAACTCTTCAGCGTCGTGACAACCCGCTCATGGGCCGGGGCATTTCGTGCAGTGATGATCGCAATCCGTACTATTTTTCTGTATTCAGGGTCTTCCTTGCACCGTTTCTCCTCCAGCTTTTGCATGAAGGAAAGCTTCTTGAATAAATCCGCAAGTGGGCCCGGTTGATGCGGAATGGCTTGCAGTTCGGTTTCGTGTGCCTGGAACGCGTTCAGATCATGGTTCTTCTTATATACTGACTCCGCTTCATCGTCGGCTATGACGCCATCAAAGTCGAAGGCCACGCACAATTCATTATCCAGTTCGTCATCGTAAACCCTGGAAGGGAGCACCACTCCGGCGGGATAGTTTGCATCGATGGCTTTCTGAACATCCTCTTCGTTAGCGCTTAAAAAAA
This sequence comes from Methylococcaceae bacterium, assembly GCA_049286765.1. Taxonomy (GTDB): domain Bacteria; phylum Pseudomonadota; class Gammaproteobacteria; order Methylococcales; family Methylomonadaceae; genus JAGXGJ01. Next base: position 516 of record JBAQEN010000280.1, on the reverse strand, counting down.
GCGATGCGTTGAATGCCGGCACGTACTCATGGGGCGAATGCCCGGTCATGAATGCGGCGCGAGTAATATCAAGGCCGTAGTGCCTGATGGATCGGAACACCCTTAACCCGGTTTCAGGCGAATTTCGTGACAGCAGAACGACCTCAACCGGCAATTGTTTTGGGAAAGCCATATTGATGCCAAGAAAGCGCCGGATAAACGGAAAAGCAACCCCTTTAGGAAAAGGGACATCGATGTTCTTTTCCTGGTGAATGCGGTATTCATCAACACCCTGGCTAAGGTATATCTGATGCGATTCAGTCAAATCAAAGAGCGCGCTTGAGGCAACGCCGATTACGAGCTTACGGTCAATAGGATAGGCCATAGGAGAAATTTAACTTTTGAGTTATGCAGTGCCATATTTCGCTTGTGTTTCAAATAGCGCGTATTGGAAAGGCGCTTCATTTTTTCGCTCGGTAGAAATTGCAGTAAAATTTGTAACTAAGGCTTCAATAACAGGATTTCTGTTTTTCTCTT
>JBAQEN010000279.1:0-3125 GCA_049286765.1 Methylococcaceae bacterium | reverse complement strand
CTGACCTCCATCAAACTCAAATCATTGTCTTCTATTTGATTGCGGGCATTACTGCGTTCCCCTTATATTATCTATGGCGAATGCTACGGCGCCTTTTTTTCCGCTCAAAAGATGCCTATCATACCGCACAAGCAGTGTGCCTATACTATAAAGCCCGCGCTTTCAACTATTGGCGGCATCAGTCTTTAATTAATAAAGTCATATTTGTTGCCATCTCTGCGGGCATAATCTACCTGGCCTCCTTCCTATTCATGTAATTGGCTGGAGTAGCCCAACATACCACAGTTGCTGCAAGGGCTTAGAATTGAGTTAGTCTGCGGTAGATAGCTCAATCAACAAACGCAGAAATTCCATCACGCTATCACCAAACACATCATTGTGATTAGCAATCAATTCCTTATCCACACGAATATTCAAATAGGGATTACGAGGTTCTGTGTTATTCAGATGTGTCAGCACAGTTGATCCAAACTGGGTTGAGCCACCGCTAGTTTGGGTACTCCAGATGTTTTTCATGTTGGCATAGCTGGCTACTCGCATCCCTTTCTGATCACCTACAGGCGTTAACGTGTGACTAATCAGAGGCCAATAATGCCCAACCGTATTTCGATCAGCCTCGCCTTCATCCAGAGTTAAAGAATATTTGCACTCATTACGTTCAATAGTGCCATGAGTCTCGAAAAAAGTGGAGAATACCCGCCCGGCAGGAAATGCCAGTTTTGTCGCATAATCCGCTTCCGATGTCAAAATAACCAGCTTGGGAACCTGATTATCAAAATAGCTGCAGCGTGCTTGCGCCAGATCATAAAACGGCGCATAACTTAGCGCTTCAAATGCGGGATTAAGCAATACAACCAGATCGCCGAAGCCATTGGCTGCGCCGCTATATGCTTTACCCGCCTGACTATCTATAAAACGGCTGGCAAGAATTTGAGTAGTCGCACTATATACAACAGCGCCGCCAAAACTGTGTCCCATTACCACCAGACGTCTTTTAATTGGCGGTGATAAGGAATTTTTAACATTAGTAATTTCTTCCAACTTAAGCAACAATTCCGTTACCCCTAGATGGCCTACTTTCTGGGCTGTGTTCTTACGTTCCCAGAAAGTCAAATTATTGATACCCGGAACAGTGATGGATTCACCCCGCCAGCCGACATAAACGCCTATTACCTTACGCGCAGCACGATGTTTTGTAAGACTCAAGTTACTCTCAACTTTGCTGAGCCTGGCAAGACTCTTGTTAAAACTTTCAATATTGCTGTCGTCAGGCGCCGCATTATGGTGCCAGCCATGAACAAAAACATTAATCAAAATACTATCATTGACAGCGACTTGGTAAAGGCTGTCAATCAACGCAGTCATCTGGGCCCGGTCACGCAACTGTCCCTGATCATCAACTTCAACAAAACCCAGCATATACGCATCATCAGCGCCGGCATTGTGTTTCTGCAACGAATGCTTGTCGCACTGACTACCTGAAGAAACCGTGCAGATGGTATAAGCAGTTCTATAAATCCCGTTCGAAGCGCACCCTGTTACGATTAACAAAACACTCAGCAAGCAAAACGGATACACTTTTTTCAGCAAAGTCATGACAACCTCCAATTTTTATAGAGAGCACCCGAAAGGGAACCGGTATCTAGAAAATCAACATATGGCAGTGGACAGATTTTTTTATATACCATAGCGACACTTCCTCAAGTAGCCGCTAATGAAGGCCAAAACTTGATTAGGACGAATAAAAAATAAATGTCCAAACAAGTTTAGGACTCCAGCAAATAATAACAAACTGAAAATAAGTAAAAAATTAAAAGTGTCGATAACCCGGCAGAGATATTGAATACCCCTTAAATATTCGCTGTAATCTAAACCCCAGCTTAAATACCCAGCCAATTTCCAGGTTTCAAATACTCTTCATAGAGCACTGCTTCCGGGCTACCGGGTTCAGGTTCCCAGTTGTATTTCCAGCGAGCTGCCGGGGGCATAGACATCAAAATTGATTCCGTGCGTCCACCGGATTGCAGGCCAAATAGCGTACCGCGATCATAGACCAGATTGAATTCAACATAACGGCCTCTACGGTAAAGCTGAAAATCACGCTCCCTGTCACTGTAAGGCGTGTTTTTGCGTCTTTGCACAATAGGCAGATAAGCATCAATGTAATGATCACCCACGCTTTGCATAAAAGCAAAACATTGATCAAACTCCCATTCATTCAAATCATCAAAGAACAATCCACCGACGCCACGCGTTTCATTTCTGTGGGGCAGAAAAAAATACTCGTCGCACCATTGCTTGTAAGTAGGGTACACGTCCTTGCCGAAAGGCTGGCAGGCAGCACGTGCCGTTCTATGCCAGTGCATGACGTCTTCTTTAAAGGGATAAAATGGTGTCATATCAAAACCGCCGCCGAACCACCAAATAGCCGGAGAACCCGGTTTTTCCGCGATCAAGAACCGCACATTGGCATGTGACGTCGGGACGTAAGGGTTTCTGGGATGAATGACCAGTGACACACCCATCGCATGAAACTGCCGGTTAGCAAGTTCCGGGCGCGTAGCGGTTGCCGAAGCCGGTAGACTGATTCCTCTTACATAAGAAAAATTCACACCGCCCTGCTCGAACACCTCACCATTTTCCAGTACCCGGCTTCTACCGCCACCGCCTTCAGCTCTATCCCAAATGTCTTCAACAAATCGCGCCTCTGGCTCTTCAGCTTCCAGCACAAGGCAAATTCGATCTTGCAAATTAAGCAGGTAATTTTTTACTTTGGTAATATCATCAGTATTCATCGGTAGCTCTGTTGTGTTTCAAATGCCGGTAATCAAAAAATTCAGAGCTGCAATAATACCCTACAACGGCACTATCGAGTAGACCGGTAATGCTCTCATCATTATCCGGAAGAGTTGTACCGGATTATTCCGGTTTTTATGACCTTGTTCAAAAGGATAAGGCTATATGCGAAGTACCATAAACTCGCACGGGTAGGGGGACTGGGCATACTTGCTTCGTACCACCATTAAATAGCTGATCAGATAACACCTGAAATAGAGCAAGCCAGTCCTTTTTAATACTTACCCACTGACTGTCGGCGCCTTCGTCATCTACCTGCTGTACAGGGC
>JBAQEN010000278.1:0-5064 GCA_049286765.1 Methylococcaceae bacterium | reverse complement strand
CAAGGTGTAGTGTGCAGCACATAGCTGCAAAAACTGCCACATAAATCGTTCATTTAAGTAAATTCGTAAAGTGTCCAAACAAAAGCTGGAATGTTAAGTATTTCAATCCCTAATGGGCACCTCTATTAATTCAATTTTAAATATTGGTGCTTATAAATTTCAATGACTTATATTCGTCAATATTATGAAAAAAGCAATTTTTAGAGGTTCCCTAATGTAAATCACAAAATTAAAGCTAGTCATACAGCGTTTTCAATATGAAACAATTACAGTGATATTTCTACATTAAAATGTGAATTAAGAGCTGAAAAAGACAGCTTAATAACAATCAATGACTTACGTATGACAAAAATTAAAAGTCTATTTACCAATTAATATAACTCATTGTTTGTCTAGATTTTAATTTAGCTCTTAATTCGTATTAAAGAGGCCGGGTAACACAGGACAAATCAAATATCAGGGATCACGCCGGTTGACCCAGTATAGGAAAAACGGCGGACAATCCTTTAGTGATAAACTCCACCGCGATGGATAAAATAATCAAACCTAATACGCGAGTAATCACATTCATACCGGTTGTCCCCAGCAAATCCTCAATTTTTTCCGCCATTAACAAACAGAGCAGCACTGCCAAAGCAACCGTAGCGATAACGCAAGTAGCCAGCACATCATAGTTCCAGGAAGGGTTCAGGTTATGGTTGACAATAACGGTACTCATGGCACCGGGACCGCTCAGCAGAGGAATTGCCAGAGGTACGACGGCGATAGACTCTTTATCAACCGACTCTACCCGCTCCTCCGGTGTATTTCGGGAGCGGTCATGCGAAGCTTTAACCATGGAAATCCCCATGAACAGAACGACAATACCGCCCGCAATTTGAAACGAGGGAATACCGATGTCGAAAAATTTCAGCCAAAAATTGCCGCCTATGTGGGCAATCAGCAGTGCAGCACCGACTGACATTGCACAAACACAGGCGATACGCTGCCGTTCCTCGGAACTTCGATGTTCAGTCAGGCTAATGAAAAGCGGGATGGCGCCGATAGGGTCTACCACAGACAGAAGCCCAGCCAGCAGTTTGATGTACGCTTCTAATTCCACCAGCATTGTTATGCCACAGTAGGATCATAAACTTTGGTTAAGACTTCATCGTAAGGAATATGCTGCGCGGAAAGCCTGATTTTCATCATCTGCAGCTCATAAAAAAGCGTTGCTGCCTTATCCTTCGATAAATCCACTAAGGGTTTCCGGCATGATCCTACATTCATACCCGCACGGTTCATGACTGATTTGATGGGTGCCGGATTCGCACCCGAGCTTAGTAAGGCGCGGCAAAAACCATGAATAGCCTGCATGATAACCCTGGACTGATTTAAATCCGACCGCATGAAACTGTCGACCAGTTCGTCCATCACACCAGGGATAATGTTTGCCGCCACAGAAAATATACCTACCCCTCCCACTGAAAGAATGGGCAACGTCAGCGAATCATCGCCGGAAAATACCGAGAAGGGCCGATCAAGCCGGGAAGATCGGTAGATAACCTCAGTAATTTGATCAAGATCGCCGTTAGATGCCTTTAACCCCGCTATTGACGGACACGTTTCACATAGTTCCATGATGAGGTCAACCCCAAGATTGATTCCAGTTCGGCTGGGTATATTATAAAGGATGAGCGGGATACCTACTTTATCCAGCTCCTGAAAATGCGCAAGCACACCTTCCGGGCTGGGTCTATTATAATAAGGCGTTACCACCAGACAGGCATGGGCGCCAAGTTCAGCTGCACGCTCTGTCAATCTTAGCGCTTCCCGCGTGCTGTTCGAACCGGTTCCTGGAATAACTTTGAGATTTGTATTTCGGGCAACCTCGATCACCGTTGACACGACGGCCTCCCACTCCTCTTTAAGCAGCGTTGGCGATTCGCCGGTAGTGCCGCAAGGCACAATCGCCGCAGTTTTGCTGTCGGCGTGCAGCTTGACCAGTTCCGCGAGTTTTTCCCTGTTGACGGATTGCTCCGCATCATCGGCAAAGGGGGTAACAAGCGCTACAATAGAACCTTTCAATAATTTCATGGTATTTTTTACCCCGGATAAACGATGGATTAATCAGTGTTCGCAAGATTTAAGTGTACGCGGCAGTGTGACAGCAAATCATATTCACTTTGAACCGGACTTATATTGCTCCAAAGCATTAATCCGGCGCTGAATAATGCAATTGTACCGTACTCGTGCACCACGAAACGTAGGATATCAGGCTAAACGTGTGTTTTTAAATATTTTACCGTGATTGCCCAAGGAAGCTCTGATTTAATCAGAGCTTCCTTAACGGGAGCAGAGACGCATCGCCAAATAACTGCCTTAAGCGATTACTGGGGGTCAACTGCAAACTGCGTTTGCAGTTGATGTTTTCTAACAAGTTCTGGTTGGAATTGTTCAAGTTTTCCCCAAAAGCCGGGCAGTTGCTACGGATCTTTGGTTAGAAGTTTCAGAGCCGTGCCGCTTAGATCATACGTTCAGCGCAATTGGCAAGCATCTCTGCTTCACCAAAAGTCGCTTTAGAATTTCTCACGATGCTTTTCGGCAAGCAGGTTTGGTACTGTTTAAATCCCGCCTGCGAAACAAACATGACCTCAATGTCGGGAATTCCATAGAGATATTTCAAAAGATTCAAAGTAGCACGGCCAGTCGATTTAATACAGATTCTCGGCTTCTCACACCGGCTTTGTATAAACTTCGCAAGCTCATTGAGTCCATCTATGGTATTTTTGAATCGCTGTAAAAATACGGTTTTTCCCTCGCTACGCTGAACGAGCAGCCAAGCGTTTTCATTGTTTTCAAGACCAAAATAGGTATGAAGTGTCATAGAGTTTTTTTCACCTTGTTGATAAGACACAGTTATCTTAATCAATTATCCATAAAATTTGTGTAAAGAGTTACGGTAACTATATAAAGATTTCATAAAAATAGATCAGCCGGGGAGATTTAGGCCCGCGTAGATAAAAGGGATACTTTGACCGTTTGAGAGATAATTAACCGAATTCGGAGCCAACCCGGATGGGTCGACTGATTTTGAAAACGCCAGAAGTTAGACTTTAAGCCGGTAGCCCACACCCGATTCCGTCAATAAATGCAATCACTCCGAAGATGAGGTCATTCGACAGATATTCACTTGTCCTCGGTCACGAATGAGGGGTGGCCTTACTCATCGTCTTCGTCTTGCTTGCCGAGTGCCACTTCATGAGATGGGGCCGGTTCTCCGCTGATCCTGGAGACGATGAGTTTGTCCACACGATTCTGGTCCATATCGACGACCTCGAACCGTAGGCCGTCACTGACGAATTGATCTTCGACCTGTGGCACGCGCCCCAGGCACATCATTGCAAAACCGCCCAGCGTCCGATAGGCCTGAATGCCCTCGCCAGGTAGCTTGTAATCGAGTTTCATCGCCTCCCTAAAACGCTCGATCGGGATGTTGCCGTCAACCAGCCACGATCCGTCTTCCCTTTGCACGATTTCGGGTTGCGACTCGTCTTCTACGGTCGCGACATCTCCAACCAACATCCCCATCACGTTAGTCATCGTTACCAGTCCCTGAAGCTCCCCGTATTCATCGATCACCAAGGCGAGATGCTGGCGGTGTTTCTTGAATGCTTCGAGCAATTCGATCATCGTCAGGGTTTCCGGCACGTAAAGCGGCTGGACGGCATCGCTTGCGAAGTCAAAGGATTTGCCTTCAAGTGATGCATCCAGCACCGACTTTGCCCGAAGTACACCCACCACCTCGCCAAGTCCTCCGTTGCAGATGAGAAAACGCGAGTGGCTGCTCCGCAACAGCTTCTGACGGTTGGTCTCGAAAGAGTCATTCAGATCGAAATAGATGATATCGCCCCGAGGCGTCATTACGCTCCTGATCAGTTGATCGTCCAACCGGAAAATACGGGACACCAGCGCCTGCTCATGCTGCTCGAAGACACCGGCATCTGCTCCCTGCTCCATGAGCACGTTGATTTCTTCCTTGGTAATAGGAGAGTGCACCGGTGCCCGCACTCCGAGCAGCCAAAGCACCATTTCGGTAACGAAACTCATTAGCCGCACCAGCGGGAAGGCAATTGCCGAGATAATCTCCATCGGCCGCGCCATGGCGCTGGCGATGCCTTCCGGGTTTAAAAGGGCCAAGCGCTTGGGCACCAGCTCGCCGAGAATCAGTGAGAAAAAGGCTATTCCAGTCACCGGGATCCAGAACGCCAGCCGGTCAGCGTAGGGTTGCAGCCATGCGATCCGGGACAGGCTCCCCGCAAGCAGCCCGGACAAGTCGGCTTCGCCCATTGCGCCGCTAAGAATTGCAATAGCTGTAATGCCGATCTGGATGGTCGAAAGAAAATTCGCGGGCTTGTTGGCGAGTGCGAGCGCCCGCCCGGCGCCCTTGCGGCCGCCCTCGCTCCATTGCTGCAAGCGCGCCTTGCGTGCCGACACAATCGCCATTTCCGACATGGTGAAGACGCCACTGAGGATGATAAGAAAGGCAAGAGCGATAATAGTCATAAAGCGTTTTCAATATGAAACAATTACGGTGATATTTTAAATATATTCTATATGACGCAGGCCATCAAATATTTAACAAATATACATACTGCACTTGTGAACCGGTTCTGTCGAAAATAGGTGCGGCTTAAGGCCTTTAAATATTTGCGACAGAACCCTTTAAGGCCAATCTCACAGGTAAAAAATGCGCCCAGTAGTCGTATTTTGGAAAATATTCCAGGCGGATCCTGGATTAAAAATTGATTGTAAAATCGGTAGAGAACAGAAATTGATCCATCTTGTTGTTACCGAAGGGTCTATAGGACTGATCCGTGCCTGCTACTGTTCCGTACACCCAGTCATAACGGACGTTCGGGCGGAGATTCAGCCATTTTGTCGGTTTATAATTCATACCGACGGTGAATGCGTAATAACTGGCCGGTTGGCAGGTAGACAAGAAGTTGGCGGCATAACTAACTGCTTCACCACCATGAAAATTAGTTGCTGCACCTACACGCCCTGGTGAGCACACCCTAATAC
>JBAQEN010000277.1:0-4324 GCA_049286765.1 Methylococcaceae bacterium | reverse complement strand
CACCAAATATAGTGTAGTGGCTTATAAACACAGGTATATACTGGCGGCTCCCGTGTCATAAATCGCCCAACGATTAGGCTTGCCATTATGGTTGAAATTTTCCATAGTGGCTGCACTAATCAAAATGTGAATTATTAGCTCACGTTTATTTTTGTCCACCAGGCATTCCAGTGAATTTTGCCAACAGTTTTCGTCTTGGGCTTTAAACTCAAACAATATAACGCGAGGGTTGGTCATTAAAGCGAGAAGAAGTCCAACGTGCGGCTTCTAGTAACGCAATCAAATCATCATCGCCTACATTTTTTCCGGAATCAAATGGGCTAGAAGACTCCAGCGGGATTGCATAAGATCTTGAATTTTGACGCTAGTTGTAGCTGGTTTATTTTGCATATCCTTCCTTTTGTTCAGTCAATACAAATAAATGGAATTCCCCATCGGTCAGGGATTCCGCGTTCAATTATTTCAAAGTGGCGACACATAATTATGAGCACTTCGAATACACTCAGGAGAGCTTTGTTGAAGCATGAATTCTCCAAAAATTTGTTGGGAGAGTCTCAAAGTCAAATCTAAAATTGTGATCGTGAGAGAATATGATTCGTCTAAGTTTCCTTGGATATTTTTTCAGGCAAAAAAACGGGCGCTAGTTGCGCCCGTTTAATTGATCAGATTTTATTGCGGCAGCCATTGCCGGCAAAAGACTGACCGTTAATTAAAATAGTGTATCAAATAAACATCATGCATAGCTATCTCTGGCTAGCCACCACCCAAAAACGCTCCATGATGCGAAGTTGGGCGATTTCCAACATACGAATCAAATCTGATATGCCGTCTCACCATGTTCGGAAATATCGAGACCCTCACGTTCGCTTTCTTCGGTAACCCTGAGTCCGATCATGATATCCACAAATTTAAACGCAATGAAGGAAATCGTGCCAGACCAAATTATACTGATCATTACCCCCCATAGTTGACTTATAAATTGGGTGGATAAGCTGTATTCGGCTACCCCGTTGGCAACATAATCCCAAACACCTGTTCCACCAAGTGCTGGGCTAGCAACTATGGCGGTACCCAAAGCGCCGATAATACCGCCAATTCCATGTACGCCGAAAGCATCCAGGGAGTCATCGTACCCCAGCTTACTTTTTAGACTCGTAACCGCCCAGAAACATACAACACCAGCGACTAATCCTAATAATATGGCGCCCATGGGCCCTGACCAGCCGCATGCTGGTGTAATTGCAACCAATCCTGCTATGGCGCCGGAAGCGCCGCCCAACATACTAGGTTTGCCTCGCACTATCCATTCTGCTGCTGTCCAGGCAAGAGTAGCAGCAGCGCTAGCTAGTAAGGTATTGACAAAGACCAATGCAGCCAAGCCATTGGCTTCCAGATTGGAGCCAACGTTAAAACCGAACCAGCCCACCCATAATAACGAGGCGCCAATCATAGTCATAGTAACGCTATGCGGTGCAAGAGATTCCTTTTTGTAGCCGATACGTTTACCAACCAACAAGCATCCTATCAATCCAGCGATGCCTGCGTTGATATGGACAACCGTACCCCCGGCAAAATCCAAGGCGCCTTTCTGGAACAAGAATCCTGCCGTTGCTGCAGCATTTTCAGCAGCTTTGGCGTCGGTGTAGGTGTCGGGGCCTGCCCAATACCAAACCATGTGCGCTATCGGCAGGTATGAGAAAGTAAACCAAAGTAGCATAAACACCAATCTGGCTGAAAACTTAACGCGTTCAGCAAATGCACCAATGATTAGAGCTGGAGTGATGCCGGCAAAGGTAAGCTGGAATGCGACGTAGATATATTCGGGAACGTAAACGCCTTTGCTGAAAGTGGCGGCAAGTGAGTCCGGCGTTATGCCTTTGAGGAACATTTTACTTAATCCGCCGAAGAACGCATTACCCTCTGTAAATGCGATGCTATAACCATAAAGGGCCCACAGTATAGCCATCATCGAGAAAATCACGAATACTTGCATTAGTACTGAGAGCATGTTCTTGGCTCGCACCATACCGCCATAAAATAATGCCAGACCGGGGATGACCATCAAGATGACTAATACCGTAGCGACAATCATCCATGCGGTGTCACCTTTATTAACCGCAGGAGGAGTTACAGCTACTGGAGCAGATGTTACTATTTCAACAGCAACTGATTCGGCAGGGTTCGCTGCTGTTGTTTCCGCAAAAGACAATCCAGCTATGCTCAACAAAGCAAACAGAATGATGATATGTAAAAATGGTTTCATAATTTTTCCTTATGAATATTAAAGTGCTTCATCGCCGGTTTCGCCGGTACGAATCCGAACAACTTGTTCCAAATTAGTTACGAAAATTTTTCCGTCTCCAATTTTTCCGGTATTAGCGGCCTTAGTTATGGCCTCTACAGCCTGATTAACTAGTTGATCAGCGACAGCTACTTCAATCTTGGCTTTAGGTAAAAAATCAACGACATACTCAGCCCCACGATAAAGCTCGGTATGTCCCTTTTGGCGGCCAAACCCTTTTACTTCAGTTACGGTTACACCAGAAACCCCCATATCTGAAAGCGCCTCACGGACGTCATCCAGTTTAAAGGGTTTAACGATAGCGGTTATCAGTTTCATTTGTTCCTCTCTCTTTTAAATTAACCAATCGGGATTGATTAATTAAAAAGCACGGATTGTGCCAATAAATAATACAAATGTATAACCGGCTGCAGTAACAAAGTGTTTAGCGGGTTGTGGGTGTATTTTGTTGTATTGTGAAGGGTAGATCCAGCACCCGCAAATTTTGCTATAAATTCTGTAGAGATTAACCTGATGGAGTTATCATTTATCTAAAAATAATTGGATTTTTTTATGAAAATATGCACTACTTTGATGCAAAAATGTTTTTTATGAGCCTTGATGGTGCGTATTAATTAAAAACTTCTGTTTACCATAAAGACATTGACAGCAAGGGAGAAAAATCATCGAAATGGAAAGAAAATACTCTTCACTCAATTGGTGCTTAGCTGATTTCTTCAAGCTAGAGAGTTACTTTGTGCTATCGAAGATAGACTAATTTGTAAAGTTTTTTCACTTAACTGGTTTTTAAAACCATGCTCAACACAATTGGATAAGGGCAAACTTCATCCCATTTCTTGCTGGAGAGAGGTAAGGAGGAAATTTAAATAACAATTAGGATCTGAAATTACATTTACAAAAAATGCGCCCGTAGGCGCATTTTTTCGGCAGGTTTGCAGGGTTTTTTTAAAAGTTGATTGTAAAATCAGTAGAGAACAGAAATTGATCCATCTTGTTGTTACCGAAGGGTCTATAGGACTGATCCGTGCCTGCTACTGTTCCGTCCACCCAGTCATAACGGACGTTCGGGCGGAGATTCAGCCATTTTGTCGGTTTATAATTCATGCCAACGGTGAATGCGTAATAACTGGCCGGTTGGCAGGTAGATAAGAAGTTGGCGGCATAACTAACCGCTTCACCACCATGAAAATTAGTTGCTGCACCTACACGCCCTGGTGAGCACACCCTAATACCGTTATGATCCCGGAACCATTCACCACGAACTCCCACCGTCAAATCATCCTTGATGTCATAGTATAAATGGGTATTGATTCCATACCATTCAGCGTCAGTACCCGGGCCTTCAGGCGCCAATACATTATCGGCGTAACCATGATCATGCTGCAAGACCAAGTGTGTTTTATCGGTGATATTGTGCTTCAGAACCATACTGTACATCGCCCAGGCATTACTGCTTTGCTCGGAAGTTCCGCCATAGGTGCCGGTGATATTTGCTGAGGTTCCTTTGTCGTCACTGGTCCAGGTTGTTCCAGCTATCCCGCCCCAATTACCCAATTGTTGGTCCCAGCCGCCATCCCAACCGCCGGTAGCACTGCCGGTAACAGCTCCCCCCACAACCGACCAATTCTTATCGACGGCGTAGTTACCCAGGAATCCGGTATGAGTAAACGGTTCGCCATATTGCATCGTATAAGCATGGGTGTAGAAAAAATTATCGGGGGCCGGAACTGTTTCATAGCCAATAGGTGTATAGAAATGACCCGCTTTGATATTCAGGCCATTGCCGACCGGCACATAAGCTTCCAGATAAGCCTGCGGTAGTGCTAATCCATAGAAGCGATTGTTCTCTGTTCCAAGAATATTAAGATCCCAATGACTCCTGTCTTTTGGCAATCCGGTATTTACATCGAAGGCAGGAACGCCATAAGCCTGGGTAAAAATAGCGTCGGTACCAAACATGGCATCGAAACGGCCACCGAAATCCCACGCGTCGCCTTCCGTTGCCACGGCGCGTTGTATAAA
>JBAQEN010000276.1:0-4316 GCA_049286765.1 Methylococcaceae bacterium | reverse complement strand
GCCATTGGCTGAACGAACACACAGCACGCGCCGAAGTCTTGAAAGACGGCGGCGATGACCCGGATACCACGCACGGGGCAACCATCTTCGCCGAGGGTCGAAAAAACGATAAAGGACAGATACGTTTTTTCGCAGGAGACGGCGTCGGCACCGCGACCCAGCCCGGTCTGCGCGTAGCGGTAGGAGAGCCTGCAATCAACCCGACACCGCGCAAGATGATGCGGCAGGCCATCGCCGAAATGCAAGGGAACGGGGATCAAGGCTTCGACCTGACCATAGGCTGTGTCAACGGCGAAGCGATTGCCAGAAAGACCTTCAACCCGAGACTCGGCATAGTCGGCGGCATATCGATACTCGGCACCTCAGGCATTGTCGAGCCCTTGTCGCTGGCATCCTGGATTGCCTCAATTGAGGTTTATGTGCGCGTCGCGCTGGGAAACAACGATATAAACAGTATCGCCTTGCTGCCGGGCAAAATCGGCCGCACCTATGCCAAAGAAGTGCTGGGTTTGCCTGAGCAACGCTCAGTGCAGATTGCCAATTTTCTTGGCGATGCGCTCGACTTTGTGCAACAGGCATTGGATGAAGATCAGCGTCATCTGGATGTGCTTTGGCTACTGGGGCATCCGGGTAAACTTGCCAAGGTACTGGATGGCGTATGGGACACACACTCCAGCAAGAGCGACATGGCCATGAGTGTTGTCGCCCGGATAGCGGCAGAACGCGGATTTAGCAGCCTTCTGGTACAAGAACTGGAACAGGCAAACACAGTGGAAGCCGCAATGGAAAGATTGAAAAACGAACCCGGCGCACAGGCGCTGTGGACAGACATCGAACAGCGCATCGCCGCGCTGGTTCATGCACGCGTACCTGCCGTGAAAAAGGTTGAAGTGCGGCTATTTAATTTACAAGCTGATAGCTTGGGAGAAGTATGAGTCAATTAGGTACATTCTGGGGCATAGGCGTGGGGCCGGGGCCTGCAGGTTACATTCCGCTGGCGGCGGTCGAGGCCTTGCAACAGGCCGACATCGTCTATGCGCCTCGCGCACACAGCTCGGAAACCTCGGTAGCCTTGCAATGCTTAAAAGGTATCACTATCGCTCAGGATCGGATACGGGAAATCGAATTCACTATGGATCCTGACCGCACAGTGCTGAGCGAACATTATGCGCAGCTGGCGGAAACCATCGCCGTCGATTTGCGCGCTGGCCTGAACGTGGCTTATCTGACCATAGGCGACAGCCTCACCTACTCCACTTACGGCTATATATTGGCTGCCTTGCGCGAGTATCTGCCGGACCTCCCGCACCGCACTTTCCCCGGCATCACCAGCTATGCGGCTGCGGCCTCGGCTATGGGCTGGCCATTGGGCGTAGGCAAGGAACGCACCTTGATTCTACCCTGCCCCGAAGATGCAGCCGCTTTGCGACAGGACATCGAGAGCCATGACATCGTGGTGCTGATGAAGATCGGCGCGCGCCTGCCCTGGGTACTGGCCCTGCTCCGTGACATGGACATCGCCGAGCATTGTGCTTTTGCCCGCCGCATCGGCTTGGCCGACGAAATGCTGGCCGATGATGTCAGCGATTTATGCGCTACCTCGGCGATGGGTTATCTCGCCACTTTACTCATACGCAAAACACACAGAGAGAGAAGACATTCATGAAGGTTTACTTTATTGGCGCAGGCCCCGGCGCTTCCGATCTGATCACATTGCGCGGCGCGAATATTCTTGGCCGCATGAGCATGGTGCTATACGCAGGCTCGCTGGTGCCTACCGACATGTTGCAGCATTGCCGCACTGATGCCGAACTGATTGACACCGCCAAGCTCGACCTTGAGCAGCAGGAAGCCTGCTACCGCCGCGCTCAGGAAGCCGGCTGCGATGTAGCACGCCTGCATTCCGGCGACCCCGCCATTTACGGCGCAACCGCCGAGCAAATGCGCAGGCTCGATGCCTTGGGTATTGAATATGAAATTGTACCGGGCGTGTCCTCGTTCACCTCGGCGGCGGCATCGATCAAGGCCGAACTGACCAAGCCGGAAGTATCGCAAACCGTCATCCTGACCCGTGTTTCGGGACGCGCCTCCGCCGTGCCGGAACTGGAATCGATTGCACGTCTAGCCGAACACCAATCGACCATGTGCATCTTCCTGTCGGGACCGCATTTGAAAAAAATAGTCGCCGACCTGCGCCTGCATTACCCGGACGACACGCCGGTAGCGCTGGTCTATCGGGCAACCTGGCCGGAAGAGCGGTCTTACCAGGGCACCTTGGGCGCCATCCTGAAAGAGACCAAGAGCAGCGAATGGAACCTGACCACGATGTTACTGGTGGGCTCGGCTTTGGGGCGTGACGCGCAAACCGAATCCAGTCTGTATTCCAAGGATTACACGCATATTTTCCGTGTCGTGAAAAAACTGAAAACGCAGTAGAAATGCCAGTCAATGGGAGAAACTGATGGCATGGTCATGTGGTAAAATCGGCCAAACTGGACAGACAAAATCCACCAAAGCCGATTTGCTCAACATCGCTCTGATCAGCATTAGCAGGATCGCGAAACTGCGCGGCCCGGATACTTCGAAGGAAATCAAATCATGACCGAACCCACCATCATCTGCCCGAACTGCAAAACGGAAATCAAACTCACCGAATCGCTGGCTGCGCCACTGATTGAATCCACCCGCAAACAGTTTGAACAGCAACTGGCGCAGAAAGACAGCGATATTGCTATGCGCGAACAGGCCATGCGTGAGAAGGAAAAACAACTGGCCGATGCCAAAAACAAACTTGATCAGCAAGTGGCCGATCAGGTTGAAGAGCAACTGAAAAAGGACCGAACCAGGATCATGGCTGAGGAGTCCAAAAAAGCCAAGCAGGCCGCCGCAAACGATCTTGAACAGAAAGCCCGTGAAGTGACTGAATTGCAAGAAGTACTGAAAAGCCGTGAAGAAAAGCTTGCCGAGGCACAGAAGGCGCAGGCCGATCTGATCAAAAAACAGCGCGAACTGGATGATGCCAAACGTGAACTGGAACTCACCGTTGAAAAGCGTGTGCAGGAAGGACTCGACTCCACCCGCCAACAAGCCAAAAAAGAAGCCGAGGACGAACAAAAACTCAAGGTAATGGAAAAGGAGCAGACCATTGCCGCGATGCAGAAACAGATCGAGGATCTCAAGCGCAGGGCCGAACAGGGATCACAACAGTTGCAGGGCGAAGTTCAGGAACTGGAGCTTGAAAACCTGTTGCGCACCAAATTTCCTTTTGATGCGATTGAACCAGTACCCAAGGGTGAATTTGGCGGGGATGTGCTACACCGCGTTGTCGGCGCCGGCGGCCATTCTGGCGGCACCATCTTATGGGAGTTCAAGCGTACCAAGAACTGGAGCGACTCCTGGCTGGTGAAGCTCCGTGGTGATCAGCGGACTGCCAAGGCAGAAATCGCCGTGATCGTGAGCCAGACATTGCCGAAAGGCGTTGAAACCTTCGAAATGGTAGAGGGCGTCTGGGTAACACACCCACGCGCCGCGCTGCCTGTGGCGATGATTTTGCGCCAGTCATTGCTGGAGCTTGCTCTTGCGCGGCAGTCCACAGAAGGCCAGCAGACCAAAACCGAGATGGTCTACCAGTACCTCACCGGCCCGCGCTTCCGTCATCGGGTGGAAGCTATCGTCGAAGCGTTTTCTACCATGCAGGAAGACCTCGATAAGGAAAGAAAAGTCATCATGAAACAATGGGCCAAGCGCGAACAACAGATTGAGCGCGTGATGGGGGCAACCGTGGGTATGTATGGGGACTTGCAGGGAATTGCGGGGAAATCGCTGCAGGAGATTGAGGGGTTGAGTTTTCAAGCATTGGATGATCCTAATGCAATAGACAACAATACAGCGAAATTATAAAGGAAATGGATTTGAGTAAAACTTATTCTGAAATAGCCCACGAAATAGCGCAAGATTGTATTTCAAAGGTTCCCGTATTAATTTTAGGTAGTGGAGCTTCGGCTGCCTACGGTATTCCGGGTATGCCAGGGTTGCGGGATCATCTTCTGTCTACTTTGCTCCCTAAAAGTGCGTCGTCTGAAGATCAATCAGCATGGGATAAATTCCATAATAGTCTTCTTAAATCTGATCTTGAAACGTCTCTTACGGATTGCCGATTTTCTGACTCAATCACACAACATATTGTTGACAATACTTGGGATTTTCTTGCTCCTTACGATATTAGAGTGTTTAAGGCAATGCTCAGTGATAGGAATATCTTTCCATTGACAAGACTCTATCAACATCTGCTTCGTAGTACTAGATCAGACATACAC
>JBAQEN010000275.1:0-8257 GCA_049286765.1 Methylococcaceae bacterium | reverse complement strand
CTGCTAGCCCCCATGGATTTACTAAGCCCGTAGCAAGAGTAGTTTGCCCTGTACCATTCTTATTAACTTTCCCGATTTGGTCACCCCAGAGACTTGTGTAGTACACCGAAGTGCTATCAATCGCAAGAAACTGTGAGGATGTATAACCTCCAAGGTTTGATACCGGCCCCCCATTAACCGAAACCTTGTGAACATTTTCGTTCCAAATCCCAAAAAAGACGTTGACGCCATCAGTCGCGATCCCATCCGTCTCACCTAATCCAGACGCAATGGCGACAGCCATCCCTCCGTACTTATTTATTTTCTTAACCGCCCCTCTAGTACCGCAACAATCGCTCTCTATCCAGTAGACATTGTCTCCATCGAGAGACAGCCCTATTGGGCTCATGAGACCGGTGGCAAGTAAAGTCGGTGCTGTTTGTGAAAGTAGATCAGGATTGTCTACGGGTACTCCTGAAATCTTTAGAACCATTCCATCCCCGTTACTGCCTGCGACCGTCCAATATACACCAGAACTATCAACAGCTAGACCCCTGATACCGTTCCCAACTCCCCACCTTTGATCGCTGGCTATTGTGGTAACCACGCCTCCGTCGATATGAACCATTCTTATTGCCCCGCCCTCGCCCCCAGTCGATGAGAGGTGTTCCTCCCAGTAGACGTAATTGCCGTAAACAGCGATGGCTAGAGACATATTTGGTTGTGTGCTCGCCAGTGTCGTCGTATCTCCGCCATTCTTGGGGGCTTTAAAGATCAATCGATTTCCAACGTCCGTCCAGTAGACATGACTATTATCGAGGGTGATCGCCCAAAATTGGCTGTTTCCGCTTGCTAGGGTGGTTGGCGTCCCTGGGTTTATCTCTGCTAAGCTCACTACGCTGTAGAACAGAAAAAAACACCCAGCAGCACAGTAAGCTGCCAGTGTCACAGCATTTCTCAGGTGCTGTCTAAAGGTAATTCGCAGGCCATTACTGGTCAATGGGGTCATACTAAAGGCCAATGGGGTCAGGTCAAGGGGTCTGTGGTCAGACTCGATTGATTTTTGAAATAAGTTTAATTAGCACGCAAAAAAAAACCGCACTCCCTTCCATAACTTTAACGAAGTCATATTCGGCAGTCCGGCTTTCCGTTGATAGGATCCGCAACTTTCTGTCCCTACCTTACGATAGGTTTGGCGTTGTTATTCTTTTGGGCAGTGGAACACAAAAAAAATAAAATATCAACTGAGGAAACTAGCAAGGAATAAAGTTGCCGGGTATTATTGGTCGGCTAAAAGTATTGAATTACCAAGAATATATAGCCTTGGTTCAGCATTGACGCTGTTCCAGGGCTATACCTGCTGTCACTTCTTAAACGCTAAGTTTCTCTATTGGGCAATCAGCCTTGTTTTACCTTTCCAGCGAAGGACATTAGCTCGTAGTATTTCAGAGATTACCGCATTAAAAAACGTCAAATTAACAGGGCGTAATCAAACTACGCAACTTTAGTCCTGTGAATATCAAAGCTCATCTTCCGCCCCAAAATCAACAGCCTTGTTTTAGTCGTAACAAAATAAGGATGCACAAAAAGCGGTGCAACCCGGTTTTGTTGCGCTGTTGTGGCTGCGCAGTGTTTGACGCAAAGCATAAAACAACAGCAGTAAAGCATTACTCTTGTTTTCCGCTTTGCGTTTGTGGCTTCGCGCTTGTTTTAGATAAGATCAAAAGCCTTGATAAGCACAACAAAAGCCGGATGCACGTAAAGAAATGAGCGCGGCCTGCAAACATCCGTTTTTTCGGCCCAGATTAACTGCAAATAAGAAAATACAGGCTATTCCAATGAAAGCAGCCATTGGAAATTAATAAATTTATGGTTAGCTGACCTGCTGGTTTCGGCCATTTCTGTCGGCTCTTGTGGGTCGGGAGGAGTCGATCATAAAACAAAAAATTTGCCTATTCCGAGTGGCCGCTTTTATTAAAGGGACAGCGGTTGAGTGCAATCCCAACGAAGAAAAACTTAACACAGTTTAGCATCTCGCTTTTTGGAAAATTTCCATGATGCCGTTCCCTGTCTGGCGAAGAAGGCACTTTTGGCAGCTATTATATAAGGTGTGGATTTATCACACTTGCGAGATGTGGGCGGACAGTAACCCGAACGTCAACATCCTGATCGAGACGTTTAAGAATTGTCATCAAGCGGTCAATAGTAAAACGGTCGAGCCTCACTTTGCGGATGCGCGAAAAGTCGGCGGCTGCAATGCCGGTTTGGTCTTCAGCTTTACGCACCGTAAGCGCACGGTCATCAAGGACACCAATTATCTCGGCAGCCAGTAACGCTTTCAATTGCTCAACTTCTGCATTGGGGTGGCCGAAGTCAGCAAAGACGTTACCGCTGCCACGGACTATTTCAAAAGGTTCGTCATTCATCGTAGTATCTCCTTTAATCGTTTTAGTCGTTCATGCACAAGGTCTATTTCATATTTTGGCGTTTTGATGCCTTCCTTCGATTTTTTCTGAAAAGCATGGATCACCCACAAGTCTTCTCCAACCTGGACAGCATAAATGACTCGGAAAGCATCCCCACGGTGACGCAGAACAATTTCCATAATACCGCTATCGAAGCCCTTTAACGGTTTCACATTATCGGCCTTGCGACCTTCCGCCGCGACAGTAAGTGCGCGGTTGGCTTCTGTCTGCACTGGCATGGGAAAACCTTCAAAATCCTTCCGAGCCGCCTTGATCCATGAAATGGGGCGTGTCTTTTCTATCATACGTCCACCTTGTTCCGGTTATTGTAGTCAAATATGACAACATAGTGCAAGTTATCCATAAAGAAACTGAAGGTCGATAGCTGGTTTATTTAGATGATTCTTACCAACTTCATTCAAATAAATTTTGGTAGCTTTTTTGATGGTAATAAGCACCATTAAAAACGAACTTTTTTTCTATGCCTTCAAAGCGGCAGTTACTCCTGATGGGTACTGATAGTTGAGACCACCCAAAAAAACGCCGGTTTAACATATAGATGCCTTCGTTGATTAAGCTACATAGGCATATGTCTGCCAATCAAGGCCAGCTCTTAGCTCATGCGTTTGTTATGTCGCTTAATCAGATTCGGCCTCTATAACTGAAATTGGGAGACGCTAAACTGACTCAAAGCCACACCAATATTGGCTTTTCAAGAAATTCTATGGGACTTTGGTGTCGTTCGTTTAAACGTACCCTTTCTTGCACTTATCCGCCTTTTATATCTCAGATTAACTGATTTTATAAATTCAGTTTTTCTCCAACAGTGATGACTCGGCAATGCACCGAAAGTTTACACCTCGTCACTGCTCAAAATCCTATGAAACAATCCTGTCGTTTGTTTAAACTCACCCTAAGTAAAGGCAAAAATATAGTATCCTTTTTAATATCCTTTTAGATATCTTTTTATAATAGCTATCTTTTTTGTTACTTATTTTAATATTTATTAAAATATCTTTTTTAATAAGCTATCTTTCAAGATATCCGTTTTATATTGCTATCTTTTTTGCTATCATCTCATTATGGCTATCTTTTCCGATAGCACTTTTTTAAAACCACGGGAGCGTGATACATGCCAACAATCGTTTTTGCATCCTCAAAAGGAGGGGCAGGGAAAACAACAGCCGCCGTTATATTGGCTTGCGAACTTGCCAGACAGGGGGCAGCAAAGGGATTCCAGATTGCTATGATAGATGCAGACCCGAATCAGCATAGCGCGGCATGGGCGAACAAGGAAGGTCGTCCCGAAAATATACAATTGATCGAGAATGCCACAGAGGAGAATATCTTAGATGCGATTGATGAAGCTGAGAACAAAGCTGCTTTTGTTATAGTCGATCTTGAGGGAGTGGCAAGCAGCGCGGTTATCGGTGCAGTCAGTCGTGCAGATTTGGTCGTTATCCCTTGCCAACCATCACAAAATGACGCGAAAGAAGCGGTCAAAACAATTAAAACGATTCAATATAGCGCTCGCGTAGCAGGGCGCAAAATCCCCTTTGCTGTTTTATTCACGCGATTAAGCGCGGCAATTATTACCAAAACAGGTAAACACCTTGCCGCTGAATTTGACGGGGCAGGGGTTGACCTTTTTGAGTGTTCATTGATTGATCGTGAAGCATTCAAATCTGTTTTTTCCTATGGAGGGACAGTAAACGGCTTAGAGGGAAGCACTAAAAGAGAGCAAGAAAGCATCAAAAAAGCCGCCGATAATGCCAAAATTTTTGCCGAAGAAGTCAAACGCAAATTAAAAACGAGCATAGACCAGAAGAGGGCTGCAAATGGCTAAAGAGCGCGAAGCATTAAACCTTGACGATACAATCGATCTTGAGGAGCTGACCCAAAAACGCCCCTTGCCAAAACATATAGGTAAGGCAGAGATTAAAGAAATCGCGACGCAAACAGGGTTTATAAGCCGCCAGCCCCGCAAAAAACGTAGCCGCACCAAATACACAGCGCAACTTAATATAAAGGTAAGGGAAGGCATAAAGCCGCTTTTTCAAGAGATTGGAGCGCATCTTGAAACCTTCGATAATGAAACCTTTGAACTGGCTCTATTAGCCTTGATTGAAAAGGAAGGAACAAAAGAATACTTGGCACTGTTTAAGGAGCTTACAAAATGACAGACAAGGGAAAAAAGAAGGATGAAGCGAAGCCGAAGCCATCGAGAAAACCACCTGAAAAAGTAGTCAAAAGCTTTCAAATGGATTTATTTTCGCAATTTCTGGCTAATGATTTAAGCGAGGTTTCAAACACGGTTGAATATTGGGAGCGCATCCCAAAATACTTTTTCTCCACAGAACAACAAAATAAATTAAGAGAACCGAGCGGTTTAGCGCAGTCATTCTCCTATGAATACAAACTAAAAAACAATGCAGGGGAAGAATTGCACTATAAAGTTAAAATTCAACCTGCTTTGATCGAGCAGCCTGATGGAAAGGACAAAGCCTTTTTTCCAACAAAAACCGAAGAGAACATCGAAGAGGTTTTGAAGAAGATATTTACTGAACAAAATTACGGCATCCACGATCCCAAAAACATCGAAAGCTGGGTAAGATTCAGCTACGGCATGATCCGCCGCGAACTTTACCGGATGGGCAGCGGACTTCGATATGACCAGATCAAGCATAGTTTGGAAGTGATGAGCAAATGCATTTTAACCGTTTACGAAGACGGTAAGGAAATTTATACAGGCTCAATTTTGCAAGATTATTGCAGCATCGACCGCAATAAATATCTTGAAGATACAGACGCGCTTCACGTTGCACGACTGCCTGTTTTTATATCCCATGCCATCAACACGCTACAATATCGACAGTTTAACTATGCGCGTTTTATGGAGTGCGGTGAGCAATTGACTCGCTTTCTTTATAAGCGGCTCGTCAATCGCTTTATAAATGCCAATTACATGAATGATTACCACCTCATGTTTTCAGATATTCAACAAGCAAGCGGACTTTTACAACAAGCGAGAGACAACGATAATCGCAGGAAGGTTTTAGAAGCACTAGAAGAGCTCAAAAAAAGACATGTTATTTCTGAATATAATAAGGATGAACGTAAAGAAGGACGCAAGGTTATAGATATAAAATACACAATCAGACCACATCATGATTTCATAGCCGAACAAAAAGCCGCAAATAAGCGAGCAAATATGCAACAAATTGGAGCGCAAAAATCCGTCGATCCTGTGGGTAAGTGATAATCAAGGTAGGCACTCCAGCCCACAGTTCAATCGAAAAAGTAGGCACTCCAGCCCACAGTAAGTAGGCACTCCAGCCCACACTTGAAAAAAATACCGAATTACGGCAAAAAATAAGGTGATTTTATGTTTAGAAGGTAGGCACTCCAGCTCACAGAAGTAGGCACTCCAGCCCACAGTTAGCTAAAAAAGTAGGCACTCCAGCCCACACTTAGACCAAAGTAGGCACTCCAGCCCACACTTAAATCGCCAAAAAATCTACAATCCATTGATAAAAATAGTTTTTCCAGCTTGTCAAAAATCCCTATTCTTTTCTTTATTTATTCTTTTATTACTTATTCTTGTTTTGCCGCTTGTGGATAACTAAATCATAAAAATACAGCGGGAAAGAGACAACATATAAAAAATAGTAAGTTTGTCCCCAACTGAAAACCAGTAGTTTTAGGCCGCGAGTCAAAGCAGTTTGCTTTGGTTTTATTCTGTCTATAGGAAAAGAAAAAATCAGAACCCGAATAATCGTTTCCAAAACGACAGTCGCGCCGGAACAACAGGGGCAAAGAAAAGATCAACACGGGGCATTTGCCCTGATTGATATTGGGGGTAGTCTTCCAGATCATGCGAGACTCGGCTTGAGATCACCCGTGCATCATAAACCTTGTTATTCCATCGTATAGAACATGGTCGTAAGGCGCATGGAAGGGATTAGGTAATTAGGTAAGAAAAATCCTGCCAAATCTTCACGGTCATAGTAAGGGGTTCTATGCCCAAACCGCCAAAAATTCTGTCTTACTGTTGGATAATGATTTTATAGGTCAAAATATTCTGATTTTCACAAGTTCAGACAAAAAATCTATCAAAAGCGACTTGAAAAGAATTGACGCGCTGAAGAACAGGGACATCGATTATTCCGATAGTCCGGAACTGGATGAGAGCTTTTTCACCAAAGCTGGGTTCATTGGCCCTCCGAAAAAAACAGCTTACCTTAAGGCTGGACGAGGACATTCTTGACTGGCTGAAATGGCATGGCAGGGGGTTCAAACCCGGATTAATGCAATCCTACGGGCTTATTATAAGGCGCACAAGAACAATAATGATGCTCACCGTTAAAGCTGATCCGCCTGATGAAAAACTTTTCGTCTCCCGGTTTGGGTTCCGGTTCAAAAGGGTCTGCAAGTTTGATAGAAGTGTCAGTAATGAATTAACGGAGCATCTAAACACTCAGAAAGTAAATCATGCGGTTTTCATTAGATTTACCAAGACCGAAAAGTTGAGATACTTCCCTCTTCCTTAATTGCCACGAGTGGCAATTATACCAGTCAGACTGTTTTTTGTCTTTTTATTGTTTTTAGACACCATCAATTCCTCATAACACAACAGCACGAACGACACGATACCGTTCAATTAAGGCTTTTTGTTTACGCCAGGAAAGAATCGGGTAGGGCAGGTCGATATAGCCAAGAATATTTCTAATTGGTTTTCTTCGCTCCAGCGGTTTTTGCTGACTGATGGCTACTGAGGGCTTGTATTAGCTCAACGGCTTGGGTTTGCATGGCCTCAAGCTGTCCGCGTAAATTAGCGGCTTCCTCGCGCGCTGTAGCGGCTTGTTTGTGAGCATCGTCGCAGGCGGCTTCGGCCTTTGTCATCCGTTCGGCATTGCGATGGATTTCCTCGGCTGTGCGCTTGCGTTGTTCTTGGTGGGTTTGATCGGCAGCGGTTGCCTGCGCTTTGACGGTCGCCAGTTCAGCACGTACCTGGTCACGTTCGGTGGCCAGGAGTTGATAAGCTTGCTTTTGTTCGGCCAGTTCATCCCGCAATCGCGCAAGCTCGACGGCATATTGTTCGCCAGCTGTTTTTGCAGTCTGCTCAATCAAGGCAAGGCGTTCGCGCAATTTAGCCAACTCTACGGCCTGCGTTTGACTGGTCGCCTGAGTTTCAGCCAGCCGGTTCTCCACTACTTCGGTTTCGGCCTTCATCCCGTCTAGTTTGGTTTCCAAGTCATCGACCGTTTGCGAGGCATCAGCTAATTCCCGCTCGGCCTGTTCGCGTTGATCACCCGCCGCCCTAACCATTTCTGCGACCCGGCGCTCTGCCGCTTTCACAGCCTTGTCGTTCAGTTCAACGGCCAGCATTGAAAGGCGCTCTGTTAGCGCCCTAGTGACGATAGCCACCTCTTCTGCCACCTCAATAGGCAATTCAGCCACAGGTTCCGCTTTGGTAACAGACTGGCTGGCCAAGTGCTCATCCCAAACCTGTTTAAGCCGACTCGGATTCCCGCCACCAACTTTCTGACGTAAGGCAAAACCAGTGATATTGCGACCGGCGTCTCTCAGTTCCTGACCGGCTTGGATAATGGCTTCAGGGGCGAATTCGACAGGGCGCATGGGATTCTCCTTTAAGTTGATGGTTCTACTATAGCACCAAATGAAATGAAAGAACAAATAAACTAATAAACAAATAAACAAATAAAGTAATAAACAAATGAACTAATGAACTAATTTATTATTTCCCGGCTGTTCCACTTAGCCAGAAAATGTGGCGTGCCGGTCAAGGCAAG
>JBAQEN010000274.1:0-4876 GCA_049286765.1 Methylococcaceae bacterium | reverse complement strand
ACGTGACATTAATCGAAATATTCATGATTTCTTCTGTCGAAGTTTTTCTCAAATCTCTGAAATTTTCCCGGATGCGATCATAAACCACAATCGTATCATTCAACGAATATCCAATTAACGCTAGAATCGCCGCTAATACCGTCAAATCAAATTCCAGACCAAAAACAGAAAATACGCCCAGAGTTACGATAACATCATGAAAGGTCGCTATGACTGCGCCCAACGAAAATTTCCACTCAAAACGCCAGGCCACATAAATCAGAATGCCTATCGTTGAATATAACAACGCCAAAAAGCCATCCTCGGCCAGATCATCACCAACCTGGGGGCCTACAAATTCAACGCGACGCACACTTGCAGGTTCTGCCGTAGTTTTGTTAATCGCCTCAAGCACCTTTGCACTTAAATCTGCACTACTGACCCCTTCATGAGGTTTCAATCGAATCAGGACATCTTTGGCCGTACCGAAATTTTGCACCGTGGCATCATTAAAACCTGCTTCATCCAGCGTCTTGCGCAACACCGTTAAATCTGCCGCATTTTGATAGCCGATCTCAATCAGCGTGCCGCCAGTGAAATCAATACCCATCTGCAAACCGCGAACAGCCAGCGAAGCGATCGAGATAATCATCAATATGCCGGAAAAAATCAGCGCTATCTTCCGGTTACCCATAAAGTTTATATTTGTTGTCTTCATATTTTAATCTTCTAAATGTTGGGGCAATCGCCTAAATGGATAACTTCTCAACCCTGCGGTTACCGTACACCCAGTTAATGATCATCCGTGTTCCTGTAATGGCGGTAAACATCGATGATAAGAGACCAATAATCAGCGTCACCGCAAAACCTTTAACAGAACCGGTACCAAAAGCGAATAACATAACCGCAACTAATAGTGTGGTGATGTTGGAATCAAGAATGGTCGCAAAGGCTTTCTCAAAACCAATATAGATACTGGATTGTGGCGTGTTGCCGTTTCTTAGCTCTTCTTTGATCCGCTCAAAGATTAATACGTTGGCATCCACGGACATGCCGACCGTCAAAATGATCCCGGCTATGCCCGGCAACGTCAGCGTTGCCTGCAACATCGACAAAATTGCTACAATAATCAACACGTTAAATGCCAGCGCTATATTGGCAAAAACGCCGCAAAGCCGGTAATAAATCACCATAAACAACACAACCAGCGCAAAGCCCACGACAAACGATAACATACCTTTGTTAATGTTATCCTGGCCAAGGCTTGGCCCGACTGTACGCTCTTCAACAATATCAACCGGTGCCGCCAGTGCTCCCGCCCTTAGCAACAGTGACAGATTTCGTGCTTCCTGCGGGCTATCCAAACCGGTGGTTTGAAAGCGTTTACTGAACACGCCCTGTATAGTTGCCACATTGATAACCTTTTCAAACTTCTCCTTGTGACGCACTTTTTGACCATTGACTATTTTTGTGTCGACTTTATATTCAATAAATACCACCGCCATAGGTTTGCCTACGTTAGCTTGGGTAAGCTTGCCCATCTTGGCTGCACCAACGCCATTCAATGAAATATTGACCGAAGGCCGGCTGTCCTGATCGACGCCGGAAGAAGCGTCAACAATCTGATCGCCTGTCACTATAACGCGGCGATCCAATAGTATTGGATTACCGTTTCTTTCATAATACAATCGGCTGCCGACAGGAACGCGTCCGGCAACCGCCTGTTGCACATCATGCTCAACATCAACCAGACGATACTCCAGCGTGGCCGTTGTCCCCAGAATCTCCTTCGCGCGCGTAGTATCCTGAACACCTGGCAACTGAACCACAATACGATTCTCGCCTTGCTGTTGAATGACCGGTTCGGCAACCCCTAATTCGTTGACCCGGTTACGCAACGTAGTCATGTTTTGCGACACGGCAAATTTCTTGATTTCTCGAACTTCCTTTTCAGAGATTTTCAGCCAAACCTGATCCTGGGCTTCCGGCTCGGTAATCTCCAGGGTACGAAAATCCTTATCCAGAAGTGTCAACAGCTCAGTCTTGTCATCTGCTGTTTTCAACGTAACTTTGATAAAACCATTGTCTTTGGAAACGGACTGATAACGCATCTTTGCACTTCTTAATGCCAGGCGAATATCGTCGGTGTAGCGGTCTTCAGCTTGCTTGACGGCGGCATTCATATCCACTTCCAGCAGAAAATGCACCCCGCCGCGCAAATCAAGACCCAGATACATCGCATTTGCGCCAATGGCTTGCAACCAGGCAGGTGCCGTAGGCGCCAGGTTTAAAGCAACTGTATAGTCGCTGCCCAATGTATCCCTGAGCAAATCAGCTGCTTTAAGCTGATCGTCGGTATTATTAAAGCGCGCCAAGACACGTGCATCTTTAAATTCAAACGCTTTGATAGCAATCCCGGCAGTTTTAATGGCCGACTCGATCTGGTTTGCCTGCTCTTGCCCTAGCTTAGCGATTTGCGGGGATGACACCTGAACAGATGGATCATCGCCGTACAAATTCGGTAACGAGTAAACTAGTCCGATAATAAAAATAATCAGAACTAATAAATTTTTCCAAAGTGGGAAATGGTTTTGCATGTGTTATTCCAAATAATAAACTGCGCACTAGCTTAATCAAACTACTGTTGACAAGCTAAACGCTCTGTAACATTATGCTTTAACTACTTTTTCTAGTTATCGCTTTATAAGTTCCTTTAGGCATCATACTTTCAATGCTATGGCGCTGCACTTGAATAAAGGTATTGTCACAGATTTCAAGCTTGACAAAATTATCATCCAGATCAACGACCTTGCCTAAAATTCCTCCCGATGTTACCACTTCAGCGCCTTTGGTCATCGCAGCGATCAATTGCTTCTTTTCCTTGGCACGTTTGGCTTGCGGGCGCAAAAACAAAATATAAAAAAACACCAGAATGCCCAATGGGAACAGCATACCTTCAATGCCGGGTTGTTGGGCAGCGGGTGCAGCAGCAGCTACCGCTTCAGAAATAAAGAAACTCATTGTTATCCTCGGTTGTTATTATTTAATAAAAAAGCTGGTTATTATGCCACAGTTGGCACGGCTTTTCCTCGTTGTTGGTAAAATTGCTGAACAAAAATATCCAGTTCGCGCCTTTCAATCGCATAGCGCAAGCCTTGCATCAGACTCAGATAATAATAAAGGTTATGTATCGTGTTAAGCCTTGAACCCAGCATTTCCTTACATTTATCCAGATGACGCAAATACGATCTCGAATAATTCCGGCACGTATAACAGCCGCAAGATTCATCCAGCGGCCTGGTATCAAATTCATATTGACTGTTCCTGATTTTAATCACACCGAAGCGGGTAAAAAGATGACCGTTACGCGCATTACGCGTCGGCATGACACAATCGAACATATCAATCCCTCGCCTGACTGATTCCACCAAATCTTCCGGCGTACCGACACCCATTAAATAGCGTGGCTTATCAACCGGCATTTTTTTGTGCACCACATCAAGCGTCGCCATCATTTCGTCTTTGGGTTCACCCACTGACAAACCACCAATGGCATAACCGTCAAAGCCAATATCCACCAACCCGTCTATCGATTCCTGACGCAAGTCCTCATACATGCCGCCTTGCACAATGCCAAACAGAGCCGATGGATTATCGCCATGAGCCGCTTTGCTGCGCGCCGCCCAACGCAATGACAAGCGCATGGAATCGGCTGCTTGCTGTACCGTAGCGGGATATGGCGTGCATTCATCAAAAATCATAACAATATCTGATCCCAGATCAAGCTGAACCTGCATCGATTCCTCCGGCCCCATAAAAATGCGGCTGCCATTGATCGGTGATTTAAAAGTCACGCCCTGTTCGGTAATTTTTCGTAACTTGCCCAGGCTGAACACCTGAAAGCCGCCGGAATCAGTCAGGATGGGTTTATCCCAGCGCATAAAATCATGCAAATCACCATGCGCCTTAATAACCCGAGTAGTCGGGCGCAACATTAAATGAAAAGTATTGCCGAGAATGATTTGCGCGCCCAGTCCCGTTAATTCATCGGGGGTTAACGACTTAACTGCGCCATAAGTACCAACAGGCATAAAAATAGGCGTTTCTACCACGCCACGCGCAAAAGTAAGACGGCCACGCCGTGCATGACCATCATTGTTGAGTAAATTAAATTGCATAAAAACCGTATTGAATCGTACAGAATGAGCGACGTTTTTAACTGAAGGCTATGAAAGTATTACGATTAGTTTCTTTGAAAGGGAGGTTGTCCAGGCTATATCAATCAATGTAACTATTCTTTATACCTCTAAAGTAGGAGCTAATCTACAATAGTTTCACTGTCTCATTGCCCCACAATCATTAACTGATAGGAAATAAAAAGTTTGGGATTATCCAGCCTTTTTAAAAAGTGGCAAGATAAAAACTCATGTAATTATAAAACGCAGTTTTAGTTGACCGCCATTTTTAGGTAAATCGAGCGGGAAAATTTATCCGGTATTCCCAGTCCTCTGCCTATATCATTCGGATAAATCTTCATGACTTATTGTTTTAATCAGTAAACGGTAGTTGTGGCGATGGTTAATAAGCTCAACCGATTTAGCCCAGATCGCATCAGGCAATAAATAATTAACTTCGACCGTCTTGTTGCCCTGGTAATATAATTGCCTCTGACTTGTATCAACTTCTAATCGCCATAGCGAACCGTGAAGATTTTTTTTCAGCACCGTAGCCGGCCAATAAACAAGTTGCAAATCGGTGATAATTAATTCCGGGGCTACCGAATCAGGGAGTAAAGGGCTTTTATCCGATACTATCGTTTTACCGTCGTAAGTTAAGTTAAATAAACCAAACCCATCGTTCGTTAATCCTGCCATCGCAATACGCTGTTTATCTAACT